>JAPPGB010000053.1 GCA_028821475.1 Spirochaetaceae bacterium | reverse complement strand
GCTAACGGGACCTGGGACGTTCGCGTGCAGGTGGAAGACAAGGCCGGGAACCTCAGCCGCGTGTCGAAGTCGAAGCAGGTCACCGTGACGGTCACGGCGTCATCGTAGGCCGACTGCCTCTCTGCAGGCGCCTTGCGTCAGCACCGGGCGGCGCTGTCCGCTCACCGCGCTTCGGCTGACGGTCAAGCCTCGAGGCGGTCGAGGGCAATCTCCGGCAACGGGAAGCGGTCGCCGGTGGCGGCGATCCAGTCGGCCAGGAGGCGGTGGCAGCGCTCCTTCTGCTCCTGAAACGCCGCGTCATAGACGTGGTTGGCCTGCTCGCAGGGATCCTCGGCGGTATTGAACAGGAGCCAGTCGTGGCCGGGGGTGCAGGCGTACTTCCAGCCGTCGCGGGTGACCACGGCGCGCCAGGGGCGGTTCACGGTGTGGCGCATCGGCTTGGGCGGAATCTGCTGCAGGTAGGCGCTCTGCGGCTCGCGTTCCGGCCGCGGCGGCCCGCCGTATTCCGGCGCATCGGGGCGCTTGCAGTGCGCGGAGTAGTCGTAGCCGACCATCCCGGCGGGGACCGGAATGCCGCACAGCCCCAGGGTGGTCGGGGCGATGTCGACGTGATTGAGCGGTGCATCGCACGCGCCGGAGCGCATCTGGTACGCGCCGCCGGTGCGGTGCACCAGGAACGGGATGCGGATCGACTCCTCCCAGGGGGTGGATTTCCCGAACTGGCCGTGGCTGCCCATCGTGTCGCCGTGGTCGGAGAAGAAGATCACGTAGGTGTCGCGATCCACCCCCATGTCGGTGAGCGCGGAGCGGATGCGGCCGATGTTGTAGTCCAGGTTCTCGACCATGGCGTAGTAGCCGGCCAGTCCGAGCCGCGCCTTCTCGCGGATCCACGGCACGTCCGGCACGTTGCGCCGGAGTTGCAGCGTCTCGGGGTGCAGGCGGGGAGCGCCGTAGACGGGATTGGTCGGGGTGAGATTGGGCCCGTGCGGCGGCTGCACCGACAGCACGGCAAAGAACGGCCGATAGTCTGCTTCGGAGCCGCAGCCGGCACCGCCACCCGGTGGACCGCCCCGTCCGGCGCCGGCGACGTGGGCGCGCAGGTGGTGGATCAACAGGTCGCTCCAGGCGTCGGTCTCGTAGCCGGGCAGCCGCACCGGGGTCTCGCTGTCGGTGCCGAACGCGTAGCACTCGTGCTGGTTGTTGGCGGCGTCGTTGCCCATCCAGTAGTGGAAGCCGCCGCGCCGTTCCGGCGGCACGTAGTGGTCGCGGTCGTTGGTGCCGTCCAGGTGCCACTTGCCGACGTATGCGGTGTGGTAGCCCGCCGTGGCGAAGGCGTGCGCGACGGTGGGCATCTCCGGAGGCAGCGGGCAGCCGTTGGCCACCACGCCGCTCTGGTGCGGGTAGCGCCCGGTCAGCAGGGCGCCGCGGAACGGCGTGCACCAGGGCGCCCCGGCCACCGCGCAGTCGAAGCGCATCCCCTCGCGCGCAAGGTTGTCGATGTTGGGCGTGAACACGTTGCCGTCACCGCGGTAGCTGGCCGCCTGCGCACGATGCTGATCGCCGAAGATCCACACCACGTTGGGCCGCCGCGCCGCCCGCAGGTTCAACCGCTCACTCATGCGCCCCATCCTGCCATACGCGCGCTCATACCCCACCTCATCCGAGCTTTCGAGTCTGCCAGACTACCGATGCAGCGGGAAGCGCGCACAGTTCAGCATGTTCGGCCCTTGCCGAAACCCTTGATGGCCGTGCGCCAATGGCGTATCCTCGGCTGTGCGGTTTATCGAGACTTCCGTCTTCACGCGCCGGGTGATCAGGTTATTGTCTGATCGCCTACCGATCCCTGCAGTTGGCTCTGAGAACGCTATCAAGGTTGATCCGAGAGGAGTTGACATGAAGGAAAACGATTTCAGCGAACTGGTCACAAGCATCAAGGAAGCAGGCGACATCAAGCGTGGCAGCCGGCCGCCCTCACGCTTCTTCGAGTTCGGGCCCGTTGACATCAAGGCAGTGCGGGAGAGATTGCAGCGGTCGCAATCCGAGTTCGCTCTCATGATCGGAGTCAGCGTGGCCACGCTTCGGAACTGGGAACAAGGGCGGCGTCGACCCGAAGGGCCGGCCCGAGCCTTGCTGAAGGTCGCCGCTGAGGCTCCCGAAGCCGTCGAAAAGGCGCTGCGGGCGTAGCGAGGTCCACTTCGACGGCCGCCTGCTGCAAGGCCATGGCGGTGTGGCTGTCGCGCATACTCGTTGCAAAGGTGTTCCTCCTGTGGCGTTCATGGTTTGCGTGCTCCGGTGGCCTGATCTGCCGGCCAGATTCCCGGCCACACCAGCGCCTGGAGCGTGGCGAGCGACGTGACGGGGCATGGCTCCCCGCTGCTGTCGAGCAGTTCGGCGATGGCGTCGGAGCCGTACTGGTGCAGCAGCGTCCAGGCGGCGATCCGGCGGGCGATGCGGTGGCCGAGCCGGCCATTCTGCAGGAGAGCGGGATCGTAGGCGTGCAGGATCGCGCGCATCATGCCGGCGTCGCGGTTGCACAGGCCGAGCCACAGCGGCATCCACTCGTAGTCGGGCACGCCGATGCGTGCGTCGCCGAAGTCGATCAACCCCGTTACGACCCAGCGTCCATGGCGCTCGTCGAGCAGCAGGTGCTCGGCGTTCAGATCGCCGTGGACGACGACCCTTGGAGCGGTTCGCGCCGCGGCCACCGCGTCGTCCAGCAACGTCTCCAACTCGGGCACGACAGCCGGCGCGATCAATTCCCGGTCGACCAGCTCGGGCAGGACCCGCCGCCGCCGGCGGTTCACCAGGGCGTCCCACGACTCGCCCTTGTCGACGGCGGCCAGCGGCGCGGTGTCGACGGCGTGCAGCCGCTTGACGGTGCGCCCCGTCTGGGCGGCCACGTCCAGCAGGGCATGCCGGGGCAGCTCCGGCTGCAGCTCGTCGAGCGGACGCCCGGCGCAGAACTGCATCGCGAGATAGCTCCAATCGGTCCGGTCGCGAAACACCCCTGCCGCCCGGATCGCCGGCACCGGCACTTCCCGGTCGCGCGCCAGCAACTCCATCAGCCCGCGCTCGAATGGGAACTCGGTCCAGAACGGGCTGTAGATCTTGATCACCACGCGCCGGTCGAGGATGAACACCGCGTTGGTGTTCGACTCGGGAGCCTCGATGTGGTGGAAGGCGATTCCCTCGCGCGCGCAGACTGCCTCGACGAGCGGCCGCCACAGGCGCACGTCGTTGAACGTGGCCGTCCATCGCTCCCAGGTGTCGATCGCCGGCAGCAGGTAGGACAACGGGGGTACCTACGAAGGCCCGGTCGTTCGGGCGGCGGGGTCGCTGCGCCAGCGGCCGGGGTTGCCGGGCCAGTGCCAGCGCATCAGGTCATCGCTCCAGGCGAGGGCGACGCTGGCCTCGCCGTGGTGCGCGCGTTCGCGTCGGCCGCGGGGAGTGGCGCCGTGGAACGTGAGCAGGTACGCGCCGACGGCCGGATCATGGCGCAGGTCCAGGAGGTGGCCGGCGGTGATGCGGCCTTGCGCCCACGGCCACTGCCGTTGGCCGAGCGTGTACAGGCAGTTGTCGTACCAGTGCACCAGGTCGGTGGAGCGCGCAATGCCGATGCCGTTGGCCGGGGAGTGGACCAGCACGTACTCGTCCTCGGCGCGGTCCACCAGCACGCAGTAGTTCTCTTCGCCGTCGGTCTGCGCGTACGGGGTCCAGTGCTCCAGGTCGCGGCTGAAGGAGAGCTGCATGCTCTGCAGCAACAGGTTGTCGGGCGGAGTGGGGGTGCCGCCGTAGCCGAGGCCGTGGGCGCGGCCGAGCAGCACGCCGCCGTGCTTGTAGCAGCACCACCACAGAGCCGGGTCGTCCTTGTCGCGGAACAGGTAGGGATCGAGGGCGCGCCCGGTATCCCGCACCGGAACCGCCGGCCCCTTCAATTGCAGGGCGCGCGGCTCCTGCCAGTGGTGCAGGTCGCCGCTGGCCATGGTCCAGCAGCGCGCGTCGTGAGTGTTCGGCCGCGGATAGCTGCTCAGGCACAGCAGCCAGCGGCCGCCGTGGCGCACGATGCCGCCCGGCCCGCAGAAGCAGCGCGGGTCGTCCGGGTCGGTGATCGGGCGCGGCGGCGTCCACGAGCACAGGTCGCGGCTCTCGGCCACGCCGACGTGGAAGCGGTCGTTGCCGTCCGGCTGCGCCTCCACCACCGAGCACAGCAGCCGGAACACCCCGTCGTGGTAGTGGAGCAGGGGATCGCGGTAGGCGGTGTGCCCGTCCCCGGCCAAAATGATGGGACCGGGTAGCGCGCGCAGGTCGACGCGGGGAGGGCTCATTCCGGCCAGTACCAGTTGGCGAGGTCGTCGCTCCACGCCAGGCCCAGGCTGGCGGCACCGTGCACGTTGCTCGCGACCTTGCCCGCTGGCGTGCAGCCGTGGAACACCATCACGTACTTGCCCACCTCCGGCACGCGGCGCAGGTCGATCACCTGCGCCCCGCTGAGCCGGCCCTGCGCCCACGGCCAGCGCCGCTGCCCCAGCGTGTAGAGGCCGGCCTGGTGCCAGTGCACCAGGTCCGGCGACAGCTTCACGCCGACGCCGTTGTCGGGCGAGTCGATCAGCACGTAGCCGTCCTCCTCGGTCAGCACGCAGTAGCTCTCCTCGCTGTCCACGCGGGTGAACCAGGTCCAGTGCTCCAGGTCGTAGCTCCACGACAGGTTCAGGCTCTGCAGCAGCAGCGAACGGCGCGGCATGTCCCTGCCGCCGAACGCCAGCCCGCGCGCCGGGGAAACCACGAAGCCGCCCTGCTTGAACGTGCACCACCACTTGTCCGGGTCGTTGCGGTCCGGGAACAGGCAGGGACAGATGCAGCGCCCCATCCGCGCGTCCGGCACCTCCGGCCCCTTGAGCAGCATCAGCTCCGGCTCGCTCCAGCGCTCCAGGTCGGCACTGCGCATCAGCCAGCAGCGCGTCGTCTCCTGCCCCCCGGACGGGCTGAACGGCGTGCGGTAGTTCTCGACCGTCATGATCCACTGGTCCCCGAAGCGCACGATGTTGCCCGGATCGGTCAGGTTGAGGTCGTCGTCCAGCGGCGTGAGGGTGCGCGGGTCGCTCCAGTGAATCAGGTCGGTGCTCTTGATCACCGCGAGCTGGAACGTCACCCGCCCCACCTCCGGCGGATCCATCAGCCGCGCCAGCCCGTAGAACACGCGAAACACCCCGTCGTGGTAGTGAATCGCCGGATCCCGATGCGCCACTTCCGCCGTGCCCCGCACAATGACCGGACTCGGAATCCTCCCCCACTCAACCCGCGCCCGCACCCGCTCAACCCCCCGCATCACAATTCGTCGTCGATCAGTTCGGGGTGTTGGTGCATCCACTGCACGAATGCTGTGCGGATCCGCTCAACGTCGTGCAGTTCCTTGGCGCAGATGCCGAATAGTTCGGTGGCGGTTACCTCATGGTAGAAGTGGACCATGCGGTTGCGATAGCCGGCAAGCTTCACCAGGAGGTCGGCGGTCTCATTGTCGAACACGCCGTGTTCGCCGAGGCTGCCTCCTACCGCCTTGTACTCGGCGACCCCGGCGCCGGCCAGCTTGGCAACCAGGTGACGGCCGACGTCGAGCAACGCCTCCAGCGAGCGGCGGAGGCACGACTCGGCGGTCCACACGTTGCGCGAGTCCGACTGGAATGCGTCAAGGCTGCCCAACGGCAGCCGGCGAATCTCGGCGAGCGATGCCTCTACCCGTCCAAGGCGGTCCAGGACGAGTCTGCGGGTGACTTTCTCAGGACTCGTGGTCGCCTCCAGCCAGAATAGCCGATTCGATCCGTGCCAAGCGCTCTCGCTCGAAGGGTGCGAGATCGCCGGCACGCCGCAGGACGTACAGATCGAGCTCGTCCGCGTACAGCCGGTCCGAGCAGTAGAGGCGTTCCCCGCGTACGATGTTTGCGGCGACGAACGGGTCCACCTCCGCCATGTCCGCCAAGTCGACCGCCTCGAATTCGAACAGCTCGGAGAGCGCGGATGCGATGGCGACTTTCTCGGCGAGCGAGAAGCGCCGGCCGATTCCGCCGGAGACCGCAAGGTCGAGGTCGCTCGCCCCCGCCGCCAGCGCGCCGTCCCGATGCAACCAGCGCAGCGCCTGAGGTGCCCGGCTGCCGTAGGCGTAGAGCACCGTGACCCCATGCCTTGCGCAGAGTTGCCCGAGCCGCTGTCGACGGTCATCCGCCACACCCCCACTTTAGCCGGCGTGAGTCAGTATGCAAATGAGCGCCACAGGCGGTGACGCCGGCGTGAGTCCGCGCGGCCACAGGGAACGGCGCGCATGAAGGCGGATCGGCCAACAAAGGGCCGGCGGACGAAGCGAGCGTGGCGGTGGTCACCTTGCGGAGCGGGCAGGCAGGCAAGCCGCTACCTCGCTTCGCACCTCGCGGCGACGAACTCAACATGTTGCGTTCATGTCGACGTAGGATTCGCCACGCAGCAGCGGCACCGAGCCACTGCAGTCCAGCCGGGTTGCCTGTTCCACGTCGGTGCGAAAGCCGCGCCGGATCAGTTCCTGCCCGGAACCGCACGCCGCCACGACCGCGTGGAGATCGGTGCGGCCGGCAGCGAAGACCGCCTCGGCGGCGAGCGCTTCCGGCGACTTGCTGCCGGCCAGATAGCTGATAATGGCGCCGGCGCCGATCAGGTCCTCGACGGCGGGCCTCAGGCTGCCGTCCGGCCAGCGTTCGCCGCACGCAATCACGGCCACCCGGCGGCCGAGCCGTCCGGCGCAGGCCGCCACCGCTCTGCTGTTGCGCAGGCAGCCGGCCAGCGTCGGAGTTGCGCCGGTGGCGAGGGAGAGGGTGGAGCCGTTGGGGGAGGGCAGCACCAGGCGGACGCCGGCCGGAATGTCGAGCAGGCTGGCGGGCGACAGGGACCAGGTGCCGCTGCCCGCGCCGCGGGGACCGGCGAGCAGCGCGTTCCGCGTACGGGCGAAGTCGCTCGCGGCATCGTCCCGGAAGCGACAGGGGAAGACGACGGCGCCGTTGGCCGTGGCGATGTCGACGCAGGTGGTGAACGACAGCACGTCGACGATCACCACCACGTCACTGATCGGAGCCAGCACCTGTACGCCGTGCAGACCCCACTCGCAGCAGATATCGAACTCGCTCTGTTCCAGGTGTGCGGTACCGGGCATGACGCGCTCCGCGGTGGACGTCATGCCGCGCCGGGCAGCGAGATGCGCACGGTCGTGCCCTGCCCCAGCCCGCCGCTGGCAACGGCGATGGTGCCGGAGTGCGCCGTGAGGATGGCCCGCGCGATTGCCAGTCCCAGGCCGGAGCCGCCGGTGTCGCGGCTGCGGGACCGGTCGGCGCGGTAGAGGCGCTCGAACAGGTGCGGCAGGTCGGCCGGGTCGATTCCCGCGCCGTCGTCCGAGACGGTGATCATCGTGTCTCCCGCCGGCTGCACGCCTGCCGCAACCTCGATCGCTCCGCCGGCATCGGTGTGTTGCAGAGCGTTGTGCACCACGATGCCGAGCGCCTGGCTCATGCGCGTCCGGTCGAGATCGAGCTCCGGCAGCGCGGTTCGTTGCCGAAACGCCAGCGCGACCCCGCGCATCCGCGCCTGCGGCTGCCACCGCCGCACCTCCGCGGCGATCAGTTCCGCAACCGGAACCGGCCGCCGGACCAGGCGCACCTCTCCCGAGTCGCTGTCCGCCAGCCAGTCCAGGTCGCGCACCACGTTGCGCAGCATGGTCACTTCCCGGATGATCCGGTCTGCCCCCTGCTCCGGCTTCTGCAATCCGTCGCGCAGGCCCTTCGCCTCCAGTTGGATGACGCTGAGCGGGGTGTTCAACTCGTGCGACACGTCGTCGACCAGCCGGCGGCGCAGGTTGCGCTGGGTCTCGAGCGCGGTCGTCATGCGGTTGAACGCCGTGCTCATCTGGCCCAGTTCGTCGCCCGAGGTCACCGGCAGGAGCGAGCTGGCTCCCTGTCGCGCCACGCTCCGGGCGGCTTCGGTGAGACGCGTCACCGGGGCCGTGATGCGGCGCGAGAGCCACGCGGCAAGGGCGAGCGCCACCGCGGCGATCAGCACCCCGCCAAGCACCGTAGTGGTGAGCACGCGGCGCAGGAGTCCATGCGACTCGGTTGCCAGGAACCCGCTGTCCACGTCCACGTGGACGGCGCCGACCGGAAGGCCGGCGGCCCCGTCCGTCACGGTTGCCCGCTCCCCGCCCAGATCCGGTGCCGGCGCCCCCGGCGCGAGCCGCGACAGGTTGTCGTGGATCACCAGTCCGGAGCCGTCGACCACCACGACCCTGACGCGTTCGACGTGGAATGTCTCGGAACCGCGCTCTTCGTGGCCACCGCGGCGGTCGTGCCCGCCCTCCTCGCCGCCTTCTCGGAAACCTGCGTCGGCCAGCACCCGTTCCACCCCCGCCCAGCCGCGGGACGAGCGGTATGCGCGGCTCAGGCTGCGCGCAACGCTGTCGGCTTCGACCGCGGTGAGTTGTTCGACGAACCCGTCCACCTGACTCCTGGTGGCGTAGTAGCCGACACCCACGCCGAGCGCCACGGCAAGGATCACGATCACGACGAAGGCCCGCACGATGCGCCCGTGCAAGGATGCCGCGCGCGCGTTCAAGATTGCTCCGGAACGAAGCGATAGCCGGCGCCGTACACCGTCTGAATCGGCTGCTTGCCCCCAACTCCGATCTGTTTGCGAAGACGAAGCACGTGGTTGTCGATCGCGCGGTCATAGCCGCCGAAGTCGTCGTCCAAGGCCAGGGTGATGAGCTGGCCTCGGGTCAGTACCTGACCGGGATGGCGCATGAACGCGCCGAGCAACGCGAACTGTGCGCGGCTCAGTGTGACGGGCCGCCCGCCGACCGATGCCTTCCGGGTCGTCTCGTCTATCGTAATGGCGCCGCACGTCAGGACGCGCTGCACCTTGTCCTCGACACGGCGCAGCACCGCCTTGGCGCGCGCCACCACCTCGTCCGGGTCGAACGGCTTGACGATGTAGTCGTCGGCGCCGCTGTCGAGCCCATCGATGCGGTCGGCGTGGGCTTCGCGCGCCGTGAGCATGATGATCGGCACGGCCGACTCGCGGCGCAGGATGCGGCACACCTGCATGCCGTCGAGGCGCGGCAGCATCAGGTCGAGCACGATCAGCCGGGGGCGGCCGGCGCGGGCGAGCGCCAGCCCGGAGCGTCCGTCGCCGGCCACCTCGGCCTGGAAGCCCGCTCGCTCGAAGTGGATCTTCAGCCAGTGGGCGATGCGCGGTTCGTCCTCGACGATCAGAATCGTGCCGCCTGTCATTGCGCCTCCCGAAACATAGGGCTCGGGCTGGTCGCCGGCCAGTTGCCCGGCGGTTGCGGTGACAGGCAGATCACGGCGCCGCGCCGCTCTCGGCGCGACGCCGGGTACCGCCACGGGCCGAGCTATCCTCCGCCGTGTTCGCCGCCGCTCTCGCCGCGCCCACCATGTTCGCCCCCGCTGTCGCCGGCACCGCCGTGTTCGCCTCCGGTGCCGCCGCCGCCGACTTCGGCGTGCGCGATCCAGCCGTCGAACTTCTCGCCACTCGCCGGCAGCGTCACTGCGATCGTCTGTTCCGCCGCGAGGTCCACCGGCATCGTGGGGCCGAGCTCCGTGCCGTTGGACAGGTGCACCTCCACGCGGACCATCGGCAGGGTGCCGCCGGTGGTGTTCCCCACGGTCCCGACGAAGGCGTCCGCGTCGCCGTCGTAGCGCAGGATGAGCCGGGCGCCCCTGCGCACCTGATCGAACTCCTCGTCCAGCCCAAGGAAGGTGCCCGATTCCTCTTCGCCGGATTCGCCTTCATGTTCGCGTTCACGACTCTCGCCCATGCCGGTGCAGCCGGCGATCGCGGCCGCGGCCAGGAAGGCGGTCGGCAGCATGAGCCTCGTGAGCCTCGTGAACCGCAACTTGTGCATCAATGACCTGTTCGCCATCGTTCTCCTCCTCGGGGAGTTCCCCGAATCAATTCCGAGTACATGCCGTCTCGTTGCAGAGAAGAATCGCCGCAAAATGTCGTACGAATATCTCGTCTGGGAAATTCTGCTGTGGTCCTTTTCAGCGGGGCTCACCTATACTGCCGGCGTGAGCCAAAAACAGAAGGTGATCCTCGACATCGCGTTCCGGCGCCTCGACGAGGTGTTTCATCCCGACGACCTGAACCACCTGCACGAGATTGCCGACGTGGTATGGGGGCGCGACGAGCCGATGCCGGAGGCGGAGTTCGAGGCGGCCAAGGGTGATGCGTTTGCGATCGTCACCGGCAGGTGGCGGCACGGCGACGTGGCGGAGATGCCGAAACTGCGGGCGATCCTGGAGATGGGCGGGCGCCATCCGAGCCCGGCGGTGCTCGACTACCGGGCCTGCTTCGCGCGCAACATTCGCGTGCTCAGCGTGTCGCCGGCGTTCGGGCCGATGGTCGCGGAGGCGGCGCTGGCGATGGCCCTGGCCGCGGCGCGCGACGTGGTGTCGGGGTCGGCGGCGTTTCAGAGTGGCACCGAGCAGTATCAGCACCGCGGCAACGAGGGCTGCTTCACCCTGTACGACAAGACCGTGGGGCTGATCGGCTGCGGCAGCCTGGCGCGCAACCTGATGCCGCTGCTGGCGCCGTTCCGCTGCAAGCTGCTGGGCTACGACCCGTGGCTGTCGGACCGCTACCTGGCGCGCATGGGCGTGCAGCCGACGACGCTGGAGACCCTCCTGGAGCAGGCGAGGGTGATCTTCGTGCTGGCCATTCCCTCCAGCGAGAACCGGGCGCTGCTCGACCGCTCGCTCCTGGAGCGGATTCAGCCGGGCGCCGTGCTGGCGCTGATGAGCCGGGCGCACGTGGTCGACTTCGACGCCCTGACCGAGCTGCTCTACGCGGGCCGCTTCAAGGCGGCCATCGACGTGTTTCCCGAGGAGCCGGTGCCGGCCGACCACCCGATCCGCCACGCGCCGGGCGCCGTACTGGCCGCCCACCGGGCCGGCACCGTGCGCGAGGACATGTGGGAGCTGGGCCGCATCGCCGTGAACGACCTGGAGGCGCTGCTCGCCGGACTGCCGCCGCGCGAAATGCAGCCCGCCGACCCCGACATCGTGTTCCGTCACCCAGGCAGCCGTCGGCGCAACTGAACACCGGCTGCACTTCGAGCGGTGAGTCTGTATCCACCACGGCCCGGCGTGGTATGCCGCATGCGCGGCCACGCGCTTGTGGCCATGTTCGGCCTGTGTCTGCTGGCGGCATCTGCCGGCACGGCGGCCGCGCAGCCCGCCGCGGCGCCTGGGCCCGGCCCGCGGGTCGAGTGGGTCCGCGGCTATGGCGGATGGTTGACCGAGGAGCACCCGCACGCGGCGGTCCAGGCCGGCGACGGCGGTTTCGTGATCGTCGGCGAGACCACCGGCGAGTCCGGCAGCCGCATTTTCGTGGTGCGCACCGACGAACATGGCCGTGAGTTGTTCGCGCGCTCGTACGGAGCGGGCCGCTACCACCTGGGCAACTTCGTGCTGGAGGAGGCGGACGGCAGTCTCCTGGTCGCCGGCTCCTGGGACGTGGGGTCCACGTCGATACAGGAGGACCGCGTGCTGCTGCGCCTCGCCCCCGACGGCGAAGTGCTGGACATGCGGGCCTACCCGGGGCCGCGGCGCGACGCGATCGAGGGCCTGGCGCTGAACGCCGACGGGACCATGGTCGCGGTCGGCTACCGTGACGCCGACCAGGACGAACTGAACTCGTTCATCGTGGACACCGGTCGGGCATTCGTCATGAAGCTGGACCAAGATCTCGGCGTGCTCTGGGAGCGCGCCATCCGCGGCGCGATGTTCCAGGCGTTCGGCGTGCAGCCGCGCACCGATGCTCCCGGATACGCGGTATTCGGCGCCTGCCGCGGCAGCGGCGAGCACACCCGGTTCTGCATCAGCTTCACCGACGAGGACGGCAACGCCGGGCTGCCGATCATCTACGGCACGCGCACATCGCACCCGTACGACTTCGATGCCGCGCACGGCGGCGGCTTCATCCTCACCGGTCACGTTTCGGACTGCCCGGACGGCTGTTGGGACGGGTTCCTGGTACGCGTCGATGCGACCGGCCGCGAGCTGTGGAGCGTGTCGTTCGGCGAGCCCAACGGCGGCACCCCGGATCGCATGTTCGAGGAGTGCTACGGCGTCCGCAGCGTGCCGGGCGGCGGCTACGTGACCGCGTGCGGCAGCGGCGTGGAGCCGGGCAACGAGGCCCGTCCCGGCGATCTCCTCAACATATGGCGCGCCTACGTGGTGCGCGTCACCGAGGACGGAGCGATCCAGTGGCAGGCGAGCTACGGCTCCCCGCACGCCAACAACGCCGCCGAATTCGTGCTGCCCACGCGCGACGGCGGCTACGCGGTGTTCGCCGACTCCGACGAGCACGGCGCCGGCGAGGGAGCCAACATCGCCCTCTACAAGCTCGCCGGCGACCCGCCCCGCTGACCATGACTGATCACCGCGGATGGAACGAGACCCTGGTGGACAAGAGGGTCACCTACTACGTCGAACTCGAAGGGAGCATCCATGCCATCGAAGATGTCCCTGCACGGGTGAGTGTTGAAACCGGCGAGAGTCACTTCTCTCCAGAGACCGTTGAACGACTGCAGAGGATCTTATACGAACTGCGTCGCGACAAGGAACGCATGGACGCACTCTGAACTACGCCATGCCGGGATGGAACTGGGGCGCAGTGCCGTTTCCCATACCGGCGCGCGCCGGTGCGTGGGTGGGACGAACGGCAGCGCTTCATTGTTGTTTCCTGCGAGCGCGGCGGAGGAAGTCTTCCTCGTCGCGGCACTCCACCGCCGCCTCTACCACTGCCGCGGTGGAGACGCCCTGCAACCGCGCCAGGTGGCGGGGAAGCGCCGCCGAAACCGGCAGGCCGCGCGACCGCAGCACCTGCAGCACGGCTTCCCGCAGCATCTCCGTCCTGCCTTCCAGCCGGCCTTCGGCGCGGCTCTCCCGGCGCTCAGCGCGCATCTGTGGGTCGTCGTCCGGCCCGGTGCCCGCGGCCGCGCCCAGCGCCCACCCCACGCGGCGCAGCGCGGACAGGGTGGCCTGCGACAACTCCGGCTCGTTCAGCGCCCGGTGGATCTCCTGCGCCGTCCAGCCGGCGAAGGCCCGGCTGCACGCGGCGGTGCGAAAAGCGCCGCCCTCCAGCAGGTGAATCGTCAAGCCGGGGCGCAGGCCCGCCGGGCGGCTCGGGGAGGACTGCTCGGGCACCTCGACCCACACCTCCGGGAAGCCCCACGACTCGTACAGCGCCAGCTTGCCGCGGCGCACGTCGGTGGTGTTGTCCACCTCCAGCACCACGTCCGGCAGCGTGTCGCTGCCCACCTCGATCCGGGCGCCCGGTGGCCGCGTGGTGCGCGGGTGCAGGTAGACGGTCTGGTCCGCCTCCAGGATGCGCAGCCAGGCGCCTTGGGCATCGCGCAGCAGGAGGTCGGCGGCGCCGAACGTCTCGATCGGCGAGCCACGCACCAGGGCGATGCGGGTGGCCAACTCGCGCAGGCGCTGGCCCGGGCGTTCGTGGTAGACGCTGACCGGATCACACACCATGGCGGTCTCGGTAGCGGCGTCCCAGTACTCGATGCGCCGCTCACAGTGTTCGATGTCGGCGCGCGACATGCGCACCGGCCGGCAGCCGGGAAACTCCAACTGCGGCATCTCGCGCTCGACCGGGCGCGGCACGGCGGCGGCGCGGTACTCAGCCATGGCACCAGGATATCAAGGTTCAACCGATCATTCCAGTAAGGTAGAGTGTATCCGTGCCAGGGAGCTGGGGTTGGAGGCGGTTTGAGATGCGATGGTTCAGCACGAATCTACTCGTCGGTGTTCTTGTCGTCGTCGTCGCCGCGTTGTCTGGTTATTCCTTTGCAGCATGTCGCATAGACGGGCTGAAGGCTGACTATATTGCGGAGTATGACCTTGAAGTGGTCAATGATGCGCCCGAACTCATCAGGATACGTATTGATGTGGGCGGCCAGGAATTCAAGGACATAGAAACCGGCGTAAGACACCCTCATGGGAGCGGTATTATCACCCTGAGAAGTCGCGAGAAAAGGGGGTTTGAGATGTCAGTGTTTGGTCCGATGGATTCGCCGGAAGACAACTACTCGGTGACCTCCTTTGGCAGCATAGAGTTCTTCGAGGAAAACCATGATGATCCTTACAAGAGATACGAATACTGGCGCGTTAGCTTCGATTCCTTGCCTCGAGGGTGTGCCGAGTTTCCGCCTGCGCCGGACTGCAGCGACGACGCGTGGCTCTTTGAGAGACGTCCCGAAGGAACGGAGGAGAGGCTCTTCGTGGAATCGTCAGATCGTCCGTTCTATCTTGAGAGAGACAAGGAAGATCCGGATCTAGCCCGAATAGTGATTACGTTCGTACCGGAGGCCGGCTCCGCCCCGGCAGTGGCCGTGGACTAGTAGTTCATGCCCGCCTGTTAGCAGAACGCCATCTGGGTGAGGTCAGTGATGCTGATCTCAACCGGTCGCGGCGCTGACAAAGACATCGGGGCGCGGAGTTGCAATGGCATGGCGAGCGGCTGCCGTGACTGCCGTGACGTGACGGGCCACTTGACTACCGGCGCTTCAGTGTTGTTTCCTGCGAGCCCGGCGGAGGAAGTCGTCCTCGTCGCGGCACTCCAGCGCGGCCTCTACCAGTGCAGCGGTGGAGACGCCCTGCAACCGCGCTAGGTGGCGCGGAAGCGCCGCCGAGACCGGCAGGCCGCGCGACCGCAGCACCTGCAGCACCGCCTCCTGCAGCATCTCGGTCCTGCCGTCCAGTCTGCCTTCGGTGCGACCGGCGGCGTGGCCCTCGGCGCGACTCTCCCGGCGCTCCGCGCGCATCTGTGGGTCGTCGTCCGGCCCGGTGCCCGCGGCCGCGCCCAGCGCGCGCCCCACGCGCCGGAGCGCGGTCAGCGTGGCGTGCGACAACTCCGGCTCGTTCAGCGCACGGTGGATCTCCGGCGCCGTCCAGCCGGCGAAGGTCCGGCTGTGCGCGGCGGTGCGAAAAGCGCCGCCCTCCAGCAGGTGGATCGTCAAGCCGGGGCGCAGCCCGGCCGGGCGGCTCGGCGAGGATTGCTCCGGCACCTCGACCCACACCTCCGGGAAGCCCCACGACTCGTACAGCGACAGCTTGCCGCGGCGCACGTCGGTGGTGTTGTCGACCTCCAGCACCACGTCCGGCAGCGCGTCGGTGCCCACTTCGATCCTGGCGCCCGGGGGCCGCGCGGTGCGCGGATGCAGGTAGACGGTCTGGTCGGCCTCCAGGATGCGCAGCCAGGCGCCGTCGGCATCGCGCAGCAGGAGGTCGGCGGCGCCGAAGGTCTCGATCGGCGAGCCGCGCAGTTGGGCGATGCGGGTGGCCAGATCGCGCAGGCGCTGGCCCGGGTGTTCGTGGTAGACGCTGACCGGATCGCAAATCATGGCGGTCTCGGTGGCGGCGTCCCAGTACTCGATGCGACGCTCGTAGTCGGCGATGTCGGCGCGCGAAATGCGCACCGGCCGGCAGCCGGGAAACTCCAACCGTGGTGTCTCGCGCTTGACCGGGCGCGGCACGGCGGCGGCGCGGTACTCAGCCATGGCACCAGGATATCAGAGTTCGACCGATCATTCCAGTAGACCCGAATGTGTCGGTCGATGCCGCCGTCCGTGCTCGCCGTCCGCCGCCGCGGCTATTTGGGCGCTGTACGCCTCCGCGAGGGTGTGGCGCGTTTGGTCGTGGAGCGCCTGGTGGTGCGGCGCTTCGGGGCCGGGCCGCGTTCGCGGCGGAGGAGCAGGAGTTCGGCGGCGCGTTCGGGGGTGATGGTCTCCACGGAGTCGCCGGTGCGCAGCGAGGCGTTGGTCTCGCCGTCGGTGACGTAGGGGCCGAAGCGGCCCTCCTTGATCACCATCGGGCGGTCGGTGGCGGGGTCGTTGCCCAGTTCCTTCAGCGGGCCCTTGGCCGCCTGCGAGCGCCGCCGCCGCGGCTGCGCGAAGATCCGCTCGCATTCGTCGAGCGTGACGGTGAACAGCAGTTCCTCCGAGTCCAGGGTGCGGTTGTCGGTGCCCTTCTTGATGTAGGGGCCGTAGCGGCCGTTCTGGGCGGTCACCGGGGTGCCGTCGGCAGCGGTGCCGACCACGCGCGGCAGCGACAGCACCTTCAGGGCCTCGTCCAGGGTCACGGTCTCCAGGCTCATGCTGGCCAGCAGCGACGCGGTCTTCGGCTTCTCCTTGGCCGTGCCGTCCGCTTCGCCCACCTGGACGTAGGGGCCGAACCGGCCGGCGCGGGCGAGTACGGGCAGACCGCTGTCGGGATCGGGGCCGAGCACCCGGTCGTCGCTGGGCGCCTGGATCAGCTCCAGCGCCCGCTCCAGGGTCAGCTCGTCGGGCGCGATTTCCGCCGGGACATTGGCGCGCGCCTCGCCGCGCTGCAGGTAGGTCCCGTAACGGCCGACGCGGACCACGATGCCGCCGGCACTGTCAGCGCCGGCACTGTCACCGCCGCCGCTGCCGCCGATTACCACCGAGTTGACGGCGCGGGCATCGATTTCACCGAGCCGGTCCGAAACCATCGCCCGCAGCCCCGGATCGCCGTTGCCGTCGGCGCCGAAGTAGAAGCGGCTGAGCCACGGCACCACCTGTTCGTCGCCGGTTGCTATGTTGTCGAGCTCGTCCTCCATGCGCGCCGTGAACGCGTAGTCGACCAAGTCGGAGAAGTGCCGTTCCAGCAGGTTGATCACCGAGAACGCGGTAAAGGTGGGAACCAGCGCGGTGCCCTTCTTCCACACGTAACCGCGGTCCTGGATGGTGGTCATGATGGTGGCGTAGGTAGAGGGACGCCCGACGCCCAGCTTCTCCAGTTGCCGGACCAGCGATGCCTCCGTGAACCGCGCCGGCGGCTGAGTGGCGTGGCCGGCGGGCTCGAGCGCGCGGGCGTCTACGGCATCTCCGTCGGCGAGTGCCGGAAGCTGCCGCTCGCTGTCGCTGTCAGGCCGCTTGTCGGCCCCACGGCGGTCGTCATCCGTGCCCTCCGAGTAGACACGCCGGAAGCCGTAGTGGGTGATGGTGGTGCCGGCGGCGGCAAACTCGGTGTCGCGGTCGTCGCCCGCCGTGCCGCCGACCCGGACGTGCACGGTGCTGCCCACGGTGTCGGTCATCTGGGACGCCACCGTGCGCTTCCAGATCAGGTCGTACAGCGCCGCCTCCTGGCGCGGCAGCGTGCGGCTTACTTCCTCCGGCGGGCGGAAGCGGTTGCCGGCCGGGCGGATCGCCTCGTGCGCTTCCTGCGCGTTCTTGACCCGGCTGGCGTAGCGGCGCGGCGACTGCGGCAGGTACTGGTCGCCGAAGCGCTCCCGGATGGTGTCGCGGGCGGCGCCGTGGGCGGCGTTCGACAGCGTGGTGCTGTCGGTGCGCATGTAGGTGATGAAGCCTTTCTCGTACAGCGACTGCGCCGTACGCATCGCCACGGTCGCCGACATGCGCAGCTTGCGGCTGGCCTCCTGCTGCAGGGTGGAGGTCATGAACGGTGCGGCGGGCCGCCGCCGGTAGGGTTTCTTCTCCACCGACCGCACCGTGAACCGGGTGTCGGCGAGCGCCGCGATCAGGCCGCGTGCGGTGGCCTCGTCGAGGCGTACCGTGGCAGCGTTCTTGAGCTTTCCGCCGCGGTCGAAGCTGGCGCCGGTGGCGACCGGCCGCCCGTCGACGGCGACCAGGGCGGCGTCGAACTCGCTCGGATCGCCGGCAGCCGCCTCGACGGCCACGGCGAAGGTTGCGGTGAGGCTCCAGTACTCGGCCGCAACGAACGCCATCCGTAAGCGCTCCCGCTCCACGACGATGCGGGTGGCGACGCTCTGCACGCGGCCGGCGGACAGCCGCGGCTGCACCTTCTTCCACAACACCGGCGAGACTTCGTACCCGTACAGCCGGTCGAGGATGCGCCGCGCCTCCTGGGAGTCGACCAGGCGGCGGTCGACGTCACGCGGATTCTCGATGGCGGCGCGAATCGCGGGCGCGGTGATCTCGTGGAACACCATCCGCTTCACTGCCATCCGCTTGGGCGGCTTCAGCACCTCCTGCAGGTGCCAGGCGATCGCCTCGCCCTCGCGGTCTTCGTCCGTCGCCAGGTAGAGCACCTCCGCTCCGGCGAGCAGCTTCTTGAGCTTGGTGATCTGCTTGCGCTTGTCCGGTGACACCACGTACAGCGGCTTGAAGCCGTGCTCGACGTCGATCCCGAGACGCGCCCACGGCTTGTCCTTGTACGCTTTCGGGACGTCCGCGGCGTTCTGCGGCAGGTCGCGGACGTGACCGATGGAGGATTCCACCACGTATTCGGAGCCCAGGTAGCGGGCGATGGTGTTCGCCTTGGCGGGCGATTCGACGATGACAAGGGCCGCTGGCACGGCAAGAAAATACGCCCCGCGCGGCACCGCGTGTCAATACGTGGCGCGGAAGTGGTGGAGGCGAGGCGGCACGGGGCCGTCAGGGAGGCTGGCGGCCGGTGGCGCAACCTGTCCGCATTGGGCGGCGATGCATCCGGCCGGTTTGCGTCGCGCCTTGCCGGGCCGGGCGGATCGCTGCTCTCGGTACGCCGCCGGGCGTCGGCGCGGGCTGCTACTCGGACTGCCTGACGATCTCCAGGATGGCGGCGCCGTAACGCTCCACCTTGGTGGGACCGATGCCGTGCGCCAACTCCAGCGCACCGGGCGTGCCGGGGCGCAGGCGCGCTATGTCGCGCAGGGAGCGGTCGCTGGCGATCACGTAAGGCGGCACTTTCTGGCGGCGCGCCTCGGCGAGCCGGAACGCGCGCAGCGCCTCGAACAGCTCGCGGCCGCGCGCATCCAGCTCCGCCCCTTCCCCCGCCGGCGCCGCGCCTGCCCCGTCCGCTGACATGCGCAGCCCGCCCTGGAACGCGGCGTGCGCGGCGGCAGTGCCATGCGCGCCGCGGCCCGCTGCCTCCACGCGGGCGTAGCGCAGCCGCGGCGGCAGCAGCAGCCGCGCCGGCCGCCGCCCGTGCATCACCGCGCGGCCCTCGGGCGTGATCGCCACCACCGGGCGGTCGCCGCCGGAGAAGTCCACCCAACCGGCCGTGACGCAGCGCCGCAGCAGGCGCAGCAGCCATTCCTCGGGATGATCGCCGAGGATGCCGAAGGTGGGCGTGTGGTGCAGCCCGGCGCGCTGCAGCCGCGCATCGGCGGCGCCCTTGAGCAGCTTGACCGCCGCCGCCAGGCCGAAGCGGGTGTGCACGCGGGCCACCGCGGACAGCGCCTTGCGGACCAGCACGGTGATCTGCTGCTCATCCTGCTCCGGCTCATCGGCCAGCCGCAGGCACACGTCGCAGCGGCCGCAGCCGGCCAGCGTCTCCGCCTCGTCGCCGAAGTAGCGCAGGATGGCGTCATGCCGGCAGCTCCCGCCCTCGGCCCAGCGCATCAGTTCCAGGAACAGGTTCCACTTGTGGCGCACCAGTTCGGCGTCCGCGGCGCCGCCGTCGGCGTCCCTCTCGATGAGATGCCGGCGCAGGGCCATGTCGCCCGGTGACACCAGCAGCAGGCACACCGCCGGTTCCCCGTCGCGTCCGGCGCGCCCCGCCTCCTGGTAGTACGCTTCCAGCGACCCGGGCGGCGCCAGGTGCGCGACGCAGCGCACGTCGGCGCGGTCGATGCCCATGCCGAACGCGTTGGTCGCGACCACCACCTCGAGTTCGCCCGCCATGAAGGCGGTCTGCACCCGGTCGCGCTGCTCCCCGGACATGCCGGCGTGGTACGCCTCCACCGCCCAGCCGCGCCGCGCCAGCCGCGCCGCCTCCTCCTCGGTGCCGCGCCGCGTCGGCGCGTACACGATGGCCGTGCCCGCGGCGGCCCCCGGCGTGCTCAGGGTCTCGACCAGCACGCCGTCCACGAACCGGTCCCGCTCCCGCTTGCCCAGCACCTCCGCCGCGCGCAGCGCCAGGTTGGGCCGCGCGAAGCCGTGGATCATCTGCGGCGTGCCGGCGGGCAGGCCGAGACGTTCCAGGATCTCGTCCCGTACCACAGGCGTGGCGGTTGCGGTGCAGGCCAGCACGCGGGCCCGCGGCAGAAGCTGCAGCAGCTCCTCGATCTGCAGGTAGTCGGGACGGAAGTCGTGCCCCCAGGTGCTGATGCAGTGCGCCTCGTCGACGGCCACCAGCGGGCAGTCGATGCGCTCCAGGGCGGCCCGCAGCCAGGTGTTGGCCAGGCGCTCGGGGGCCACGTAGACCAGCTTGAAGGCGCCGCGCGCGAGCGCGGCGACGCGCCGCCGTACCTCGTCGAAGGGCAGCGTGCCGGCCAGGTAGGTGGCGGTGACGCCGCGTTGCTCGAGCGCCGCCACCTGGTCGTGCATCAGGGCGATCAGCGGCGAGACCACCACGGTGGTGCCGGGCAGCAGCGCCGCCGGGAGCTGGTAGGTCAGGCTCTTGCCGCCGCCGGTAGGCGCCACCAGCAGCAGCCGCCGCGCCTCCAGCAGGGTCTCGACAGCCTCTCGCTGCCCGGCGCGAAATGAACGGAGTCCGAGGCGGTGCAGGCCTTCCTCCACGTCCACGCGCGGCCCGGGGTCATCGGATGGCACGGGACCGCCATCGGCGCCCGTGACGAACAGGTCGTGCTGATTCATCGGTGCATCACTCATCGCCACCATAAACGGGCTGCCGTCGGCACCGCTTTGCGGCCGACCGCACTCGACGCGGCGGCGGGCAGCGCATTACGATGCGCGCATGCCTCTCAACGTCGGCGTAGTAGGATACAACGGAATCGGCAAGCGGCACGCCGGGTGCCATCACGACGATCAGCTCGCCACTCTGGTGGCGGTGTGCGACGCGGTTACCGAGCGCGCGGAACCGGCGCGCGAGCAGTATGGCGCGGCGGTCCACGGCAGCGTGTCCGACATGCTCGCCGCCCATCCCGAACTCGACATCGTGGATGTGTGCACGGGCGGCGACGAGAATGGCGGTTGGCACTTCGAACCGGTCATGCAGGCGTTGGATGCCGGCAAGCACGTGCTGGTGGAGAAGCCGCTGTCCAACGACCTGAACGAGGCCCGCCAGATGGTGGAGTCCGCGGCGCAGCGCGGCCGGTACCTGGGTTGCAACCTGAACCACTATTTCAGCGAGCCGGCCGACCGGGCGATGGACCTGATCCGCGACGGCAAGATCGGCGAGCAGCTCTACTGCCTGATGCGGATGGGGTTCCAGGGCGGCGAGTACACCTACTCGGGTCCCGACACCAGCCCCAACGGGCGCGGCTTCCCCTATTTCCACGTCAAGGCGTTCCTGTCGCATCCGTTCGCGATCATGCGCCACTTCTGCGGCGACATCACGCATGTGCAGGCGTTCATGAACCGGCCTGCATTCCGGCGTGCCGCGGGCGATCCGATGGTTTCGGTGAACAGCATCCACGTGCGCTTCGCCTCCGACGCGGTGGGCTACCTGTTCAGCCAGCGCGGCGATGCGCGCATGGGGTACGGCGGCTGGTGGAGCTTCGAACTCGGCGGCACGCGCGGCTCGCTGGCCATCGAGAACTGCGTGGAGAAGCTGATACACTTCCCGGCGCCGGGCGCAGAGGGCGCGGCAGATCCGGCGGCCATCAGCCTGGGCAGCGCCCCTGAGCCGACCGTGCTGAACACCGGCGTGACCGACTTCGGCGCCACCTTCCCGCGCCGCATCCACGCCTTCCTGGAGGACGTGACCAACGGCGTGCCGGCGAGCGAGCTGCGCGCCTCCGGCCGTGACGCCCTGGCCACCCTCGAATACACCTTCGCCGCCATCGAGTCGTTCGAAACCGGCGGCGAACTGGTGCGCCCGGAGCCGCTGACCACGGCGCGCCGCGCCCCCGGGGCGCGGTAGGGCAGCCGCCCACCGCAGCCCGGGCGGGCGGCTGCGGAGGCAGCATGGCGCCACGTCAGCCGGTGTCGGCGCGACGTCGACGCCGCGCATGGGATGATCGATGAGCTCGGGTATGAGGAGCATGGGTGGGTCTGCTAACCTGTTTCCACGACCATGCCCGGCGTTCGATCCGGGCGACGGTGGGAGGTTTCGAGCGTGACGTCGACCAACATCGTGTTCACCGGCAAGCAGCAGGCGGAACTGCGCGAAGAACCGGTGCCGGACCTGGCGCCGGACGGCCTGTCGGTGCGTACGCGCGTCAGCCTGATCAGCTCCGGCACCGAAACCATCTGCTACCGCGGCGAGTCGGATCCGGGATCGCACTGGCACGGCTGGGTGCGCTACCCGTTCCATCCCGGCTACAGCAATGTCGGCGTGGTCGAACAGACGGGGGCCGCGGTGACCGGCGTGGCCGTCGGCGAGCGGGTGTTCACCACCGCGCACCACCATCAGATTGCCGTGGCGCGCGGCGAACCGGTACCGATTCCCGATGCGGTCTCGGACGAGTCGGCGGCGTGGGCGAAGCTCGCCACCATCGCGCAGACCGGGGTGCGCCGCGCCGGGCTTGCCATGGGCGCCACGGTGGCGGTCGTCGGCCTCGGTCCGCTCGGCCAGCTCTTGAGCCAGTACGCGCGGGTAATGGGCGCCGAGCGGGTGATCGCGATCGACCCGCTGGCCAGCCGCCTGCAGGTGGCGATCGACCACGGCGCCACCCACCGGTTCGCCGGCAGCGCCGCCGATGCCCTGCCGTTCGTGCAAGAGCTCACCGGCGGCCTGCGCGCGGACGTGGTGTTCGAAGCTACCGGGCATCCCCCGGTGCTGCCCCTGGCGCTGCCCCTGGTCAGGCAGTTCGGCGTCCTGATGCTGATCGGCGATGCCCCCAACCCCAGCCAGCAGGTGCTCACCAGCGACGTCATTACGCGCCAGATCTCGATCCGCGGCACCCACAACGAGAACCTGCCCGGCGACCAGGCACAATGGTCGCCTGCGCGCCAGACGGAGTTGTTCTACACCTACCTGACGCGCGGCCAGATGCGGGTGGATGACCTGATCACGGCACGCCACGCACCGGCCGAAGCGCCGCGGGTGTACGCCCGGCTGCTGAACGACCGCGGCGCCTCGCTCGGCGTGCTGTTCGACTGGGCCCAGTTGTAACGGCGGTGTGGGGCTTCCCAGCTACCTTCGCGGGGGCGCGAGAGCGGAGCGTGGCGCGTGCCGCTCTCCGCTGGTGTGGGACATCGAGCCGCATTGTGCGGCAGTCAAACCGGTGTACGGTGGACGCCTGAGTCCGATGGGTGGCGGCGTGCCACGGCAATCCAGAGGGTTTGCGTCGTGGTCACCTCGACCCGGAAGCCGTGGTGCGCGAACAGCGCCTCCAATTCCGGCTTGGTGTAGTAGATCTTGACGATTTCGTAGGTGCGCCCGTCGGCCAGGTCGCGCTGCTGCCGGTTGTCCGGAGCGGTGCGCTTGTCGGCGGTGGCGCGCTGGTCGAGCGCGAACAGCACGCCGCCGGGCCGCAGGCAGCGTTGCAGCAGGGCAAAGAAGCCGGACAGCCGGGACGGCGGAACGTGCGACAGCCAGAAGGTAAACGAGATCAGGTCGAAGCGCCGCGCCGGTTGGTAGGCGAACAGATCGGCCGCTTCGAAGCAGACCCGGCGGTCGGAGCGCACCCGCCGTCGCGCCAGCGCGATCGTTTCCGGGGACGCGTCGACGGCGGTGATCCGGTCCGCCACCGGCAGCAGCGGCTCGGTCCAGATGCCGGTGCCGCAGGCCAGCTCCAGCGCTTCCTCGACCGGGCCCAGCGAGCGCAGAACCGCGTGCGCCCGCGCGATCTCCTCCTGCCACTCGCGGCGACGGTGTTCACCCACGGTGTAGCGGCCGCGCTGGTAGTACCAGTCGTCGTACTCCGGCGCGCGTTCCCGGTAGTACTCCATCTGCTCGCGAATTCGTGCATCGTCGCGGCTCATCAAGCGGCTCCTGTGGTGGCTCAGCGCTGGTGCCGCCCACGGTTGCGGCTCTCGCGTCGGTGGGGAGCGCCGACGGGACTCGGGCGCGGCCGGGCAGGAGTGCGAGGCGGTGCGGCGCCGGGCGGCGCCACGCGCAGGCTGCGCAGCCGGTTCAGCGCCGCGGCTACCTCGAAGCGGCGCGGACGCGCCCGGTCGCCGAAGCCGCCGCCCACCAGCGCGTCGAGTCCCTGCTCCTCCACATCGGTCTCCAGGGCCGCCAGGATAGCCGGCAGGGCGCGGCGGCCGTCGCACAGGCCGCGCGCGACCCGCAGCAGCAGGTCGCCGATCATCCGGCACTGCGCGGGGTCGACGAGTTGGTAGAGCAGGCCAACGTCGATCTCCTCTTGTCCGAACTCGATCGCCCGTGTCCTGACCGCCCGTACCCGCTCGGGCCGCCGCCCGCGGCGCGGGTCGAGGCTGTCCGGCAGGGGGATGCGCGGCGCGCCTTGCGGCCACGCTCCGGGCGCACGCGGGGCCGCGTCGCCGAGCGGCTGGGCGGCGGCGACTTCGCGCGCCTGCGCGGTCACGTCCAGTGGCCGGTAGGAGTCCATCCGGATCACCCAGTCGGCCACGTCGAGGTAGTCGCCGGCGCCGCCCACCACCAGCACCGACGACACGCCCTGCTCTTGCCAGAGCTGGCGTACCCGGTCGATGAACGGCGTAATAGGCTCGTCGCTTCCGGGCACCAGGCGGCGCATGCGGGCGTCGCGGATCATGAAGTTGGTCGCCGCGGTGTCCTCGTCGATCAGCAGGCCGGTGGCCCCGGCCTCCAGCGCCTCCACGATGGCGGCGGCCTGCGACGTGCTGCCGGAGGCGTCGTCGGTGTCGAAGAAACCGGTGTCGCGGCCGAGCGGCAGCGCGCCGATGAACGGTGTCAGGCACGCACCGCGCACCGCGCGGCCGTCCTCGGCACGCACGCTGACCAGCGTCTCCGCGGAGACGCAGCGCTCGCGCCCGTCGCCGGGCAGGTGATCGTACACGCCGAGCGCCAGCGCCTGCAGCAGCGTCGACTTGCCGTGGTAGCCGCCGCCGGCGATCAGCGTGACCCCGGCGCGCACCGCCAGCCCGCGCACGGTGCCGGCGTGCGGCGCCTGCAGCTCCACCGCCAGCGTGGCCGGCGCCTGCAGCGGCAGTGCCCCGCCGAGCGGGCGCGGGTCGGCGCCGCTGCGGCGCGGCAGAATGCTGCCGTCGGCCAGGAACGCGATCAGGCCACGCTCGCCGAGCTGGGCGCGCAGCGCGACCTGGTCCTCCACCGCCCGCACATGGGTGCGCAGCGCGTCGAAGTCGAGGCGTTCCGCGATGCCCCGCAGCGCCCCATCCAGGCGCCGGGTCAGCAGCTCGGCCGCGGCCCGGCCCAGGATCCGCCGGCCCGCGGCCGGCAGTCCGGCGCTCAGGCGCATCCGTGCGGTCCCGTCCGCGCCGACCGCGACCCCGGTCCGCTCCAGCACCTCCTGGCCGGCGGCGGCGATCTCCAGCAGCCCGCTGCGCCCGCTGCCGGCGCCGCCGGCTGCCCCGGCCAGGGCCGGCCGCAGCGCCCGCACATCGAACGGAACGCTGCTGATGAAGTAGATCTCGGCCACGCC
>JAPPGB010000052.1 GCA_028821475.1 Spirochaetaceae bacterium | reverse complement strand
CCCTCGTCGTCCTCATCGCCCTCATCGCCTTCGTCGTTCTCATCGCCCTCGTCGTCCTCATCGCCCTCATCGCCTTCGTCGTTCTCATCGCCCTCGTCGTCCTCATCGCCCTCATCGCCTTCGTCGTTCTCATCGCCCTCGTCGTTCTCATCGCCCTCGTCGTTCTCATCGCCCTCGTCGTCATCGTCGTCCTCATCATCCTCGTCGTCATCATCATCCTCGTCGTCATCGTCGTCATTCGAAGCAATGGTGACGAAGCCAGTACGTGAGTCGATGCTCCTTTCGCTTCTATGGAGGGGCGAGATCTGGTCACCCAACTGCGTGTCTCTCTCACTCTGCGCGTAGAGAGAGGAAGACCGACCCCAAGCCAGCAGGATCAATATGCCCACAAGGGCAATGAATCGCCGTAGATGTCTGCTCAGGATGGCACTGAATCGCCGTAGGTGTCTCATATCTATTTCCTTCTCCGTGAAGTGAATGTGTCCTGTCTGCGCCTTTCCTGCGACAGGTTGAAGCTCACGATGATCCGATCAGCGTCCTTCCCCTTGGCCCTGGATCGATTCGGACCCACGCTGTGGTACAGCCAACTCGGGAAGATCAGCATTTTACCGGCCACGGGTTTGTATTTGACCTTCGTCCAGCAGATTCGTGGGCGCTTGGCGCCGGGGATGTACTCGGCGGGACTCATCAGGTTCTGGGTGCGCGGATCGATGAACTCGATGCGCCCCGAATTCCTGGGTGCCTGGACGTAGTAGACACCGCTCCAGATGCAGCCGGGATGGATATGAGCCCGGTTCACGGCACCCGGTGGATTGATGATCGACCACATGGTGCCGATCGTCAGGTGATACGACCTGTGATATCCGAGCTCGCGGCACATCATGGCCGAGGCCGCGTCGACGTGTTCGACCAATCCCCCAAACGCAACGTCCTTGTGCAGCTTGACGTGGCTGTGCCAACTCCCCAGCTCCGGGAAGTTCGACTTGTTCACCCCTGTCCTGTCGCGTTCTCGTTCGCCGTAGATCTCCTCGATCAGGTGGGTGTTCAGAATCTCGCTGTCCGGAAGTTCCAGGGAAAAGATGAGCGTCGGAAAATAGCGTTGCACCTTGAGCGCGTCTTCGGACAGACGCGCCACCAGACCGGGGTCCGCGATTCCACGGTTCGGAGTCTGGCGCGTCATTTTATGTGTTTCCCCATCATCAAGTTACGGAACCTGACACGAACGATCGTCCCTGCGAGCCGAAGTTCGGGTAGTCGAAGTATGCCTTGCGAGCGGGCGACGAGCAAGGTGCCGGCCGAACGCAGCTTGCCCACGAGACTGCCGAGCGACGGAACATGCACGAGAGTAACTCTTCCATAGATCCTCAAAAGACTGTGGGAGGCGGACATCGAGTGCGATCAACCAAGCCGCACCGGAAGCGTTGCCACTCACATCGCCGTGTCCCCCAATTGGCCCCAATGTTGAGCCACCCGCGTGCTTTGTCAAGATACTCAGCACCTCGTGCCCGTGTCCGACAGTTAATGCTATGAAAGAATGTTAATCTCATATTACGATTGAAACTGTCATTTGTTTCGATAATTAAGGCGAATTCAAGAGATTAGGGGAGACCGGCGAGTCTTAACGCCGATTATCGATACACTTGTCTCGGAAGCAATGCTCTATCCGAGGAGGTACCTAACAAGCACATCGCCGACCAAGTAACCCACGGCAGATATGCCAAGCCCGATCAGGAACATATCCACTCCGCTGCGCACCACACCTCTTCCAGTGACGATGCTACGCGCCGCCCCCACGAGAAAATGCGAGCCCATGGCTACCAGGAACGAAGTCCACACCGCACCACGTATTGGCAGGAAGAGGAACGGAATAACAGGAATGACTGCGCCGACCGCCGTTGCAACGGCGGTAATCCAACTTTCGCGAATCGGAGACATGGCCTCGAAACCGACTCCGAGCTCCTCACGCTCCATCACGGCGAGCGCCTGACGCGGTGACTTGATGAGCTGTTGCGCGACTCTGCTGGCTTGGTCCTCGGGAAGGCACCTGGCGCGATAGATCAGTGCAAGCTCCTGCTCTTCAAGGTCGGGCATGAGACGTATTTCCTCGCGCTCCAGAGCGACTTCATGCTCATGAACTTCGCGTTGGCTCTTGGTGGCCAGATACCCCGACGACCCGATCGACAGTGCACCTGCCACGACGCCCGCCATGCCGGTCAGAATAATGGTGTCCAAATCGAGCTGAGCACCTACGACCGTAGCCACCAGCCCGAGATTGGCGGTTAGTCCATCGTTGAAGCCGTACACCACGTTGCGCAGCAGACCTCCCTTTGTGGTGTGGTGCCAAGGCTCATCCGGATGGCTCGACGGTGTTGACAGCATGGCAGCATGTTCGGCCGACTCGATCGCGAGTTGGAACAGCGTATCTGCCGCGGTGCCTCCACCCTCCTGGCGATACTACGACCATGGTAGGCGTTCATTCCTCTGTCCACGTGGCACATCGCCGACATGACTCTACCGTCTCGATTCAGCACCCGGCACCTTCTTTCGACGCCTTGTCCACACTTGCCTCCCGGCGGGATCGCGCCGCCGCGCAAGGCTTCTGCCGAGGTGGTGTTGACGTGACCGGGTTAACGCAGCACACTTGGTTTACGATGTCGCCGGTGTACGCTGGCGCAACCGGCGCCCGAGTCACCGAGCTTGGGCAGAGGAGTCTGCATGTCGAATCGAGATATCAGCCTGAATCCGATCCTGGCGATCCGCGAGAACCGGATCCTGCGCAACGTGTATCTCTGGATGACCGGCGGCCTGGCGTTCACGGCCGTGATCGCGCTCGGGGTGGCCGGCAATCCGGCGCTGGTGCGCGGCCTGCTGAGCAACCCGATCCTGTTCTACGGCCTGGTGATCGGCGAACTCCTGCTGGTGATGTTCATCGCCGCCCGCATCACGCGCCTGTCTCCGACGGCGGCCACGGGCAGCTTCGTGCTGTACGCGGGACTGAACGGCGTGACCCTTTCGGTGCTGTTTCTGCTGTTCACGCAGCAGAGCATCGCAACGGCGTTCCTGGTGGCCGCCGGCACGTTCGCGGGCACCAGCGTGTGGGGGTTCGCCACCAAGCGCGACCTGACCACGGTCGGCCACTACGCGGGCATGGCGGTGTGGGGCATCATGCTGGCGCTGATCGTGAACATCTTCCTGCGCAGCCCGGCGCTGGACTACCTGGTGTCGCTCATCGGCGTCGGCGTGTTCGTAGCCCTCACCGCCTACGACACGCAGACCATCAAGCGCTGGAACGAGGACGCCGGCGCCGACATGGGTGAAGACGACTTCGTCCGGCTGTCGATCCTCGGCGCCCTGAAGCTGTACATCGACTTCATCAACATCTTCCTGTTCCTGGTGAGGCTCATCGGCTCACGCGAATAGCCCTCGCTGGTGAGGCTCATCGGCTCACGCGAATAGACCCGGGATCCTGCGGTCGCGGCGGCCGCCGTCGCCGGCCGGCTCCCGCAGACCGCCGGTCAGGCACCGGGGTGGGCGGCGAACAGGCGCCTCAGGAGCCGCCACTCCCCCGGGCTGGCGCTGCCCGGCAGAATGTTCGGCCCCCGATGGCAGGGATTCAGCAACACCCCGGCGTCCAGGAACACGGCGTGCACGCCGGCGTGCAGGCGGCGCGGGTAGTCGGCCACCAGGTAGATGCCGGAGCGCCGCCACGCGCCCAGTTGCGTGGGCCAGTGGGCCGCCGCCGCCAGGCGCCGCGGTGCGTCGCGCGCCAGCCTGCCGAGCGCCGCCGCGGCGCCGCTCAGCAGCAGGGGAGAGACGCTGCTCGCGCCCGCCTGCTGCGCCGCGCCAGGGTCGCCCGGCGCGCGCGTGCTGACCGTTACCGGCCCGGCTCCGATCCGGAACGGCAGCCGGTGCAGGAGCGCCGCCGGGCCGTGCTCCAGCCAGGCGCCGCCGAGCGGTTGAGGTTCGCACAGCGGCCGCCACCACGCCACGGGAGCGTCCCGCCAACCGGCGTCGCGCAACGGATCGGCCACCTGCACGGGGCTCTCCGGCATCCCTTCCACGCGGCCGTGCAGCAGGCGCCAGGCGGCGTCGGCGCTCGCCGCCACGCCGAACCACCGGTGCTCCGGCAGCAGGCGGTGCAGGACGCGGACCAAGCGCGCGCCATGCACGCTCGGCAGGTTGCCGAGCAGCCCGCGCCCGAGCACGCTCTTCAGTTCCCGGCCCAACAACGCCGGACGGTGGCCGAGCAGGGCGCCACCGTCCAGGTAGAGATCCAGGAGGCGCCGGCCATCGCCCGTGTAGAGATGGAAGTCGCGTGCCCGGCGGATCCTAGGCAGCGCCACGCCGGGCTGCGCTGCGTCACTCACCGCGTCCTCCCTGGCGCCATGCTAGTCGTCGCCGGCGATCGGGTCGAGGTCGGCGTAGGACGCGAAGAAGGTGGCGCTGCGTCCCGACTGAAAACGCACCCGCAGCATCGTCTCGCCCTCACTTTCCCAGCGCCGTTCCACCACGCCGACGCCGTAGTCGATGTGGGAGACGCCTTGTCCCTCGCGCAGCGCGCCCGGCTCCGCGGCGCCGTCGTCGCCGGCAACCCGCACCAGATCCGGCGGGATCTCGGTGAGAAAGCGGCTCGGCTCCCGCTCGCGGGCGTATCCGAACGCCATGCGCCGCCGGCAAGCGGTGAGGTGGAGGGCGAAGCGTGCCCGGGTCACGGCGACGTAGAACAGGCGGCGCTCCTCCTCCTCTTCCTCGGGCGGAGCCGCCAGGCGCGGCGCGGCCGGCTCGCCGGCGGGAAAGATGCCCTCTTCCAGCCCGGTCACGATTACCTGGTCGAACTCCAGGCCCTTGGTGTTGTGCGCGGTGATCAGCGTCACCGGGGGGCCCGTCCCGGACGCCTCCTGCTCCTGCTCGTCCTGCTCCTCCCCGACGCCGGCCAGGCGGGCGGTTTCCAGGAACTCGGCCAGGCCGGCGGGGCCGCTGCCGTAGTTGGCGCTGGCGCTGACCAGCTCATCCAGGTTCAGGGCGCGCCCGGTGCGCTCCGCCTGGTCCTGCGCCACCACGCGCTCGTACAGGCCGGAGCGCTCCAGCACCGCGCGCACCAGGTCGGCCACGGTGCCGGTCTCCTGCACCTGGCGGAGCTCGGTCAGCAACCCGGCGAACCCGGCCAGCGCCGCGCGCGACGATCCGCGCCGCGCGGCGGCCAGCGAGGCGGCGGCGGTAATCAGATCGCCGCCCGCGGCGCGCGCCTGCTCTGCCACGCGGGCCGCGGTCTTGGGCCCGATGCCGCGCCGCGGCTTTCCCGCCGCGCGCCGGAAGGCGACCTCGTCGCGCGGATTGTACAGCAGTGCCAGGTAGGCCAGGGTGTCCTTGACCTCCTCGCGCTCGTAGAAGCGCACCGTGCCCACCACGCGGTAAGGGATGCGCAGTGCCTGGAACAGCGTCTCGAAGGTGCGTGACTGGAAGTTCATGCGATACAGAATGGCGCTCGACCCGCGTCCCCGGCGCACCAGCTCGGCGCAGTAGCGCGCCTCTTCCTCGGCGTCGAAGAGGTGGGCTACGGTGGGCAGCTCGCCCTGATCCTGGTCGGTCCACAACGTCTTGCCCATGCGCCGCCGATTGTGGCTCACCACCGCGGTGGCGAGATCGAGGATGGCGCCGGTAGAGCGGTAGTTCTGCTCCAGGCGCACCACCTCGGTGCCGGCGAACCGCTTGGGGAAGGTGAGAAAGCCATCCACGTCGGCGCCCCGAAAGCGATAGATCGACTGATCGTCGTCGCCCACCACGCACAGGTAGCCGCGCGGCCGGTGCAGGACGCGCAGCAGCTCGAACTGGGCCTGGTTGGCGTCCTGGAACTCGTCGACCAGGATTACGCGAAACCGTTCCTGTACGGCCTTGCGCACCTCGGCGTCGCGGCGCAGCAGGGCCGCCGGCAGCAGGATGAGGTCGCCGAAGTCGACGCCGTTGAGGTCGGCGAGGCGACGCTGGTAGCGGGCGTACAGGCGCGCCATCGGAAACGGCGAGCGGCGCATCGCGGACAGGTCGCCGTCCGGAGCGATGCCGCGGTTCTTGGCCGTGGCGATCCACGCCGCCATGTCGCGGATGTCGCCGGCGAGGTACTCGTCGGCGTCGTCGGCCGCCACCTGCGCCAGGATCTGGCGCACGTCGCCGTCGTCGAAGATCGACAGCCGGGCCGGGTCGAAACCGAGGCGTTCGCCATGCACGCGCAGCAGCCACGACCCGAACGCGTGGAAGGTGCGCACCATGACCCGTCTGCCCGCATCGCCGCGCCCGTGCTCGGCGACCAGCCGCCGCACCCGCGTACGCATCTCGTCCGCCGCCTTGTTGGTAAACGTGACCGCCAGGATGTGGGTCGCCGACACCGCGCCGGTGGTGACCAGGTGGGCCACCTTGGTGGTGATGACGCGCGTCTTTCCCGAACCGGCCCCGGCCAGGATCAAGAGCGGCGCGCCGCGGTGCAGCACCGCCTCGCGCTGGCGCTCGTTCAATCCCGCCAGACCGCGATCCGACATGGCTGCTAGTCCTCCGAATCGAACAGGAAGTCGCGATACACGTTGGCCGAAGCCGGCGACACGTACACGAACCGCTGCTCGGGGATTTCCTGGTTGGTGCGCACGCCAAGGAAGTCGAACCGGTGCTCTTCGAGGCCGACGGTGATGCCGGAGATGCGCCGGATCAGGTTGCCGGCGGAAACCGCTATTTCGAGCTGTCGGAACCCCTCCACCGCGGACCTGCTGGTCAGGTTCAGCTTCACCACCAGCTCGCTCGATCCCTCGTCCAGCGGCACCGGATCGGGCCCCTCCAGGTAGGCGATGGCGTAGTTGTTCTGCAGGTAGTCGAGCCCCTGGCGGCTGGCCAGTCCGACCGCCGCGTCATCGCCGCGGTCACTCAGCCTCTGTTCGAAGATCACGTCCAGCGCCGGGTAGTAGATTGTGAGCACGGACCCATCGCTGACGATCACCTGCCCGGCCGGTTCACTGAAGTCGATGCGCAACAGGTTGGGACGCTTGTAGGAGAGCCGGCCGGTCATGGTCCCGGTGCGCTGCGTAATGCGGATGTCCGCCTCGTAGTCGTCGATGCCGCGGTAGGTGGCGGCAACCTGGGAAAAGAAGCTCTCGGCGGTGATTACCGGTTGGGCGCCGGCCGACCCCGCGGCCAGATTCCCGACCAGGAGCGCAGGCCAGACGCGGAAGGCCAGGAGCAGCCGGTACCGGCATGCGGACCGGCGCCGGATACCGGCGGGGAAGCGCGGATGCGCGGCTAACGCCCCCACCTGGCGATCGTCCGTCCGTCCATCACGCACCTGGTCGTCATCCGCCTAGTCATCGTCCACCCGGCTCAACTCCTGGATGCGATCGCGCAATTGTGCGGCGCGCTCGTAATCCTCGTTGTTGACCGCGTCGCGCAACTCGCGGCGCAACCGGTCGACCGGTGCGTGTACCTTGTTCGCCTTGATCTCGCGCAGGGCGGCGCGCAGATACTGCAGCGAACGCACCCGCTCGAAGTGAAACGTGGGCGTGTCGACCTCCCTCAGGCCCTGCACCTGCTCGATGGTACGCTCGATGACCGCGCATGCCTCCGGCCGCTGCTCCTCTCCGATCAACACCATGGCGCGCGCGGTGGCGTTCATGCGCAGGATATAGGGACGATACTGGAGGATGTCGTTCTTGTCGTCCTTGTGGGCGAACCGCTCGACCATTTCGCAGATCTTCAGATTGTGGTTGGTGTCCATGGCGGTGCGCTCGTAATCGCCGATCTGAAACAGGATGTAGTAGCGGTAGTAGTAGAGCACGCCCTCGTTGTGCAGCAGGGCGAAGTCGTCGCGTCCGATCCGGAAGCCGGAGTCGTCGCCGTGGCGCTCGCGAAACGCGGCAGCGCGGTCGCGCATCTCCTGGAGCACGCTCTCCTTGCCGAACGGATTGCCGCCGTCGGGCCGGCCCTCCAACTCGTACTGCTCGATGCCGAGCGGCTGGCGCACCTGCAACACTTCGCGCCCGTCGCGCGCCGCCACCACCCGGTACTGGTCGTCGGGGTCGAACTCCCACTCGTGGAGAATGTCTGTGATATCGATACTCATCTGCTCACCAGGCCGGTGGGCTGGGTCCAAATATAGCTGCTCGGCGGGCGCCGAACAAGGTTGCGTGGCCGCACGCGGACGGCGCGGGCGGCGCGGACGAGGCGATGCGGGCCGTGCCGCATCACCGGTTGGGGCGGCGCAGCACGGCGGACGGGTTCACCGCGGCGCCCACCTCGCCGGTCGTCAGGAAGCGCCCGATCTGGTTGGCGATCATGATCGCCACGTTGAGTTGCGCCTCCCAGGACAGGGCGCCGATGTGCGGCGTGGCCACTACCCCCGGGTGGCGCGCGATCGCCAGGCCGGACGGCGGTTCGGCGGTGAACACGTCGAGCGCCGCACCGGCGACCTGGCCGCTGTCGAGCGCGGCCAGCAGTGCCAGCTCGTCGATCACGCCGCCGCGCGAACAGTTGAGCAGGTAGACGCCGCGCTTCATGCGGGCTATCTCGGGCGCGCCGATCAGCCCGCGCGAGGTGGAGGTCAACGGCGTATGCACGGTGATGAAGTCGGAGTGCGCGAGCACGGCGTCGAGGGCAACCAGCGACACGCGGTGCTCGACCGCCAGGTCGGGGGCGACGTAGGGGTCGTGGGCGACGACGTGCATGCCGAGGGCGGCGGCGGAGCGTGCCACCAGCCGGCCGACGTTGCCGATGCCGACGATGCCGAGGGTCTTGCCGAGGAGCTGGGTGCCGCGGAACCGGGTGCGCTCCCACTCGCCCGCCTTGACCGATGCGTCGGCCGCCGCGATATGGCGCGCCACGGCGAACAGCAGCCCCACGGTCAGCTCGGCCGCCGCCTGGGCGTTGGCACCCGGCGTGTTCATTACCAGCACGCCCCGCTCGGTGGCCGCCGCCACGTCGATGTTGTCCACTCCGGCGCCGGCGCGGCCGATCACGCGCAGCTCGGTGCCGGCGTCGATCAGGGCGCGATTCACTTGGGTTTGCGAACGCACCAGGAGACCCGCGCAGGAGGCGACGGCGCGGCGCAACTCGTCGGCGGTGAGGCCATGACGTTCCACGACCTCGATGGCCGGGTAGCTGCGCAACTCCTGCACGCCCTGGGCGGCGATCGGCTCGGTCATCAGCACGCGTTGCATGCCCCATGCAAGTATCGCGATTGGCGCGAATAATCAAGCGTCCGTTGCGGGATGGTTGTCGGGCGGCCGGGCGACCGGTAAGGTGGCCGCGTGTCTGACGTGTGGATCGTTTCTCTCGGCGGGTCGCTGGTCGCGCCCGGCGCGGTCGACACGCGATTCGTAGCGCGGTTCTGCGCCTTGGTGACGGAGCAGGTGGCCGCGCACCCGGAACGGAAGTTCGTGGTGGTATGCGGCGGCGGCGATCCGGCACGGCGCTACCAGGCGGCCTATCGCGCGGCAGCGGTGCGGCCGAGCGAGGCGGCCGAGGACTGGGTGGGCATTGCGGCTACCCGGCTCAACGCCGAGTTGATCAAGCAGTTGCTCGGCGAGCTGGCGCCCGCGGAGGTGGTGACCGATCCCACCACGGTCACCGGCATGGCGGCGCCGGTGCTGGTCGCCGCCGGCTGGAAGCCGGGGTTTTCGCACGACTACGACGCGGCAATCATTGCCGAGCGCCTGTCCGCCGCGCACATCGTCAAGCTGTCGAGCGTAGGGCGGATCTACAGCGCCGACCCGCGCACCGACCGGGACGCGCACGCTTACGAACGCATGCCGTGGGCGGCCCTGCGGCGTCTGGCCGGCGACCGCTGGAGTCCCGGCCACCATGCCCCGTTCGATCCGATCGCCACCGCACACTGTGCCGCGCTCGGCATCACCCTGGTGGTGACCGGCGGCGACCTCGCCAACCTGCGGCGCGTGATCGACGGCGAGCCGTTCTCCGGCACCACGGTTGGTCCCGAGTAGGGGGCTGCATCCTCCGCTGCGCGGGGGCGCGCGGCATCCGTCCGGAATTGACAGGCGCCGCCGATAGGCCATAGGTTTGCGCCACTCCACGCACGCCGGCGTGATGAAATTGGTAGACATGCCAGACTCAAAATCTGGTGGTGGCGACACCGTCTCGGTTCGAGTCCGAGCGCCGGCATGGCAGTGCCCTGCTATATCCGCTGCGGTGCTACCTCCGCCGCGGTGCTACCTCCGCTGCGGTGCTACATCCGTTGGAGCGGTTCGATTCCCATCACTCGGAGGCAGTTCGCCAGTACCTGGCGGGTTGCCGCCGCGAGCAGCAGGCGTGCTTCGCGCAACGGCGCAGCCGCCTGCAGGATCGGGCAGGCGTGGTAGAAGGTGGAGAACTGCCGCGCCACGGCGAAGGAGTAGTTGGCCAGCACGTGCGGGCTGCGGATGCGCAGTGCTCGGGCGACCTGGTCCGGCATCGCGTCGAGCAGCTTGATCAACTCGGCCTCCGGCCGGGCTGTGAGGGCGGTGAAGTCGGCGCCGGCCGGCAGTTCCTTGCCGTACTTGCGCAGGACGGAGCAGATGCGGGCGTGACTGTACAGCAGGTAGGGGCCGCTCTCGCCCTCGAACGACATCGCCTGATCCCAATTGAACACCACCTGCTTGTCGTTGGCGACGCGCAAGAATGAGTACTTGAGCGCGCTGTACGCGACCGCCTTGGCCACCGCCGGATCGGCGGCATGGCCGCGCGCCTGCAGCTCCGCAGCCGCCTTGCGCTTGGCTTCGGCGACGAAGTCCTCCAGCAGCACCAGGTTGCCCTGCCGGCTCGACATCGACCCCTCGCCGAGCAGCACGAAGCTGTAGTGCACCGGCGTCGGCGCATCGGTCCCGAGCAGTGACAGGGCCGCCTGCAACTGGCGGTGGTACAGTTTCTGGTCCTCGCCGAGCACCACCAGGTTGAGATCGGCGGCCGCCGCCACCTTGTCGAGCGTGTACGCCATGTCGCGCAACACGTAGAGCGAGGTCTTGTTGCCACGGGTGATCACCAGCACCGGGTTGCGCGACGGCAGCTCGAATCCCTCCAGGTTCAGGACCAGGCGGCCATGTTCGTCCTCGAACAGGCGCCCGGTGGACCGCAACTGTTCCACGAGCTTCCGCGAACGCTCCGGCGTGAGGTAGTCCGACTCGTAGTCGAAGCTGTCGTAGCGGACATCGGCGTCCGCAAACATCTCGCGCATGCCGCGCACCGAGATTTCGACCACGCGCCGGAAAGCCGCGCGGGTGGCGGCGTCACCGCTCTCCAGCCGCTCCAGGAGCTGCGTCACCTGCTCTCCCAATCCCGGGTCGGCCTCCAGCCGCCGATTGGCTTCGACGTAGATTTGCAGCAGCTCGTTGAACCCAGGGGTGCGGTCGCCGACGCCGAGCACCAGCAGGGCGATCTGGCGCCCTACGTCGTTCACGAAGAAGCGCACCTCGATGTGGTAGCCTTCGAAGCGCAGCAGGCGCACCAGGGTGTCGCCGATCCAGGCGTTGCGCGCCCGCCCGAGGTGCGGCGATGCGTTCGGGTTGATGCTGGTGTGCTCCACCAGCGCGCGCCCTCCGGTACCCGATCCACCGGATCCGTAGCCGGCTCCCTCGCGCAGCACGCCGCCGATCACGCGGGCAGCCACGTCGCCCCTGGCGAGATGGAAGTTGAGGTAGGGGCCGTGGTTGTCCACCCGGGTGATGCCGAAGTCCGCCAGGTCGCGCTCCAGCAGCGCATCGCGGAGCCGCTGCGCCAGCGGCACCGGTGCCATGCCGGCGCCTTTCGCCAGCCGGAAGCAGGGCACCGAGTAGTCGCCCATGGCACTGTCCGGCGGGGTGGAAAGGGGTACTTCGACCTCCTGTTCCAACGCCTCGCGAACGAGCCTCACTATCGTGTCGGTCACTTCTGCCACGGTGGCGCGCACCATACCTGATCGGCGACGGCATCACAACAACCGGCTCTGCGCGTTCTGCGCGTAGTGGGACAGGATGTGAACACGGATCACGCACGCCGGGTTGCACGGCGGGCGCGCGAGGCGGCATCATGCGGGCCATGGCACAGGGAAGAGGCAGACTCGACGGGAAAGTGGCGATCGTGACCGGCGGCACCAGCGGCATGGGAGAAGCGACCGTCGACATGTACGTGGCGGAGGGAGCCCGGGTGATGATCGCCGGGCGGCGCGAAGACGCCGGCAACGCGATCGTTGAGCGGCTCGGCGCGAATGCCGCCTTCACGCGCACCGACGTGACCCGGGAGGCGGAGGTGGAGCGCCTGGTGGCGGCCACCGTGGAGCGCTGGGGGCGTGTGGACATCCTGTTCAACAACGCCGGCTCCGGCCACGCCTACCGCCTGGTGGAGGAGTTCGACGCCGACGAGTTTCTGGACCAGGTGTGGACGCTGGTCGGCTCCTGCTTCCTGGCCGTCAAGTACGCGGCGCCGATCATGAAGCGGCAGGGCGCCGGCAGCATCATCAACAACGGCAGCACGGCGGGGGTGACCACCGACGGTTCGTCGGCCGACTACTCGGCCTGCAAGGCGGGCATGATCCAGGTGACCAAGGTGTGGGCCACCGAGCTGATCTCGCACGGCGTGCGCGTGAATTGCATCTCGCCGGGGGCGATTACGACGCCGATTTTCTGGGGCGGCGCCGGTACCCAGACGGAAGCGGAGAACCGCGCCCGGATGGAGCGGCTGGACCGCTGGTGGATCGAGAACCGGCCGCAGAACCGGCCCGGCCATCCCGACGACATCGCACATGCCGCGGTGTTCCTGGGCAGCGACGAGAGCCTGCATATCAGCGGCCACAACCTGATGGTCGACGTCGGCTTGACGGTCACCAGAGGGGGATTCGAGGATCTCCAAGCGATGAAAGCCGAACGCGAGCGCGTCATCGCCGGCGCATGAACCGCGAGGCGCGCCACGCCCTCGCGCGCCGGATGACTCGGCGGGCCGTTCAGGCGGCGCCGTCGGCGTAGCGGCGGAACGCGAGCACGGCGTTGTGGCCGCCGAAGCCGAACGAGTTCGAGATGGCGGCGCGGATCGGACCCGGCCGGCCGGCGTTGGCCACGTAGTCCAGGTCGCAGCCGGGGTCGGGCTCCTCCTGGTTGATGGTGGGCGGGAAGAACTGCTCGTGCACGGCGAGGGCGGTGGTGATCGCCTCAATGGCGCCTGCCGCCCCGAGCAGGTGGCCGACCATCGACTTGGTGGAGGACACCTTCAGTTCGGCGGCGTGGTCGCCGAACACCTCCTTGATCGCCGCCGTCTCGGTGACGTCGTTGAGTTGCGTGGAGGTACCGTGCGCGTTGACGTAGTCCACCTCCTCGGCCTGCATGCCGCCGGTGGTGAGCGCCATGCGCATGGCATTGATGGCGCCGCGTCCCTGCGGATGGGGGGCGGTCAGGTGGTTGGCGTCGCAGGTGGCGCCGTAGCCCGCGAGCTCGGCGTAGATGCGGGCGCCGCGCCGCCTGGCGTGCTCCAGCTCTTCCATGACCAGCACCCCGGCGCCCTCGCCGATCACGAATCCGTCGCGGCGGCCGTCGAACGGACGGCTCGCCTGCTCGGGCGCATCGTTGTAGCGCGTGCTGACCGCCTTCAGCGCACTGAAACCGGCCACCGACAGCGGGGTGACCGGCGCCTCGGTGCCGCCGCCCAGGATCACGTCGGTGGCGCCATCCTTGATCCACCGGTATGCCTCCCCGATGGCGTCGTTGGCCGAGGCGCACGCGGACACCACGGTGTAGGAAGGACCGCGCGCGTTGATGCGGATGGCGATGTGGCCGGCCGCGATGTTGCTGATCATCTTCGGCACCAGCAGGGGATGCACGCCCCGAGGGCCACGCTTGAACAGGTGTGCGAACTCCGCCTCGAGGGTGTCCAGACCGCCGAAGCCGACGCCCAGCAGCACCCCGGTTCGGTCCGGATCGAGCCGCTCGGGGGGCAGGCCGGCATCCTCGAGCGCCTGCACCGCGGACACGATGGCGTAGCGCGAGAAGATGTCCATGCGGCGCGCCTCGCGCGACTCCAGTATGCCACGATCGCTGAAATCGGGAATCTCGCCCGCTATCCGGGTGCCGAATTCGCTGGCGTCGAACCGGGTGATCGGACCGATGCCCGACTCGCCCGCCTTGGCCCGCTGCCAGAAGGTGGCCGCGTCGGTGGCCAGGGGATTGACCGTTCCGAGACCGGTGATAACCACGCGCCTGCTCATCTTCCCCTCCTCATGAAACTGCTTCAGATCGCCAGCCCGCCGTCTACCTGGAACACCTGACCGGTAATGTACGACGCGCGGTCGCCGGCGAGAAAGCCGACCAGTTCCGCCACGTCCCCCGCGGTGCCGGTGCGTTTCAGGGGGATCAGGTCGAGCACGGCCTGACGTACCGCCTCGTTCATGGAGCGGGTCATGTCGGTGTCGATATATCCCGGGGCCACCACGTTGACGCGCACCCCGCGGCCGGCCACCTCCTTGGCGAGGCTCTTGGAGAACCCGATGATGCCCGCCTTGGACGCGGCGTAGTTGGTCTGCCCCGGGTTGCCGTGCAGGCCGGTGACCGAGGAAATGTTGACGATCGATCCGGCGCGCGCCCGCACCATGCTGCGCACCACCTGGCGGCAAGTGACGAAGGTGGCGGTCAGGTTGGCCGCCAGCACGGCATCCCAGTCGGCGCGCTTCATGCGCATCACCAGTCCGTCGCGGGTGATGCCGGCGTTGTTGACCAGCACGTCGACGCGCCCCTGTTCCTCCAGCACCGCGTCGACGGCACCGGCCGTAGCCTCTTCGTCGGTGACGTCGACCTGCCGCCAGTGCACGGCGGTTCCGCCCTCGGCGGCGCGGCGCTCCCACTCCGCCTGCACGCCGGCGGGTGAGCGGGACAGGTAGTAGACGGTCGCCGCCTCGCGCAGGAGCGTCTCCACAACCGCCGCGCCGATGCCGCGCGAGCCGCCGGTGACCAGGGCGATCCTGCCGTTCAGTTCCCCTCCCATCGCCTACTCCGCCGCCGCCAGCGCGTCGACCTGCTCCATGGTGCCCACCGGGGTGCATGAAATGGCGGTGTCGAAGCCGCGCATCAGCCCGGTCAACACCTTGCCGGGTCCGGTTTCCAGGAAACATCCGAAGCCGTCCTCGACCAGGCTGTTGATTTCGGTCACCCACTGCACGCTGGACACGATCTGCTGCACGCACAGCCGCTTCGCCTCGGCGCCGCCGGCGATGCGCCCGCCGGTGACGTTCGCGTATACCGGCCGGGCCGGATCGTGGAACGTGAAGCCGGCGACCACCTCGGCGAACCGCACGCGCGCGGACTCGATCAACGGCGAATGAAACGGACCGGACACCTTCAGCGGCACCACGCGGCGCGCGCCGGCCGCCGTGCACGCCTGCCCGGCTTCCGCCAGCCCCTCGGCGGTGCCGGCCAGCACCACCTGTGCCGGGCTGGAGAAGTTGGCGGCCCAGGCGCCGTCCACGCCGGCGAGCGCCGCGGTCACGCGCTCCGGGGCCAGGCCGATCACCGCGGCCATGCCGGCCGGCCCGGCAGCCGTATCGGCGCCGCGGCTGGCGGCTTCCATGGCCTCGCCGCGCGCCTGCACGATGCGAAACAGGTCGCCGTCGGCGATTACCCCGGCGGCGGCCAGGGCAGCGTACTCACCGACCGAAAAGCCGGCGTAGCCGTGCGCTTCGATGCCGCGCTCGGCGAGCACCCTGGCAACCGCCAGGTTGACCAGGGTAACCGCGATCTGCGTCCGGTTGGTGGCCTGCAGGTCCTCGGCGCTGCCACGGAACAGCAACGCCTCAAGGTCCAGGCCGGTGGCGTCGGACGCTTGGGCAAACAGCTCCCGGACGCTCGCGCTGGCCTCGAACAGGTCCTTGCCCATGCCGGGATACTGAGCGCCCTGTCCGGGGAATAAAAAGCATGTCTTCATGGTTCAGGGGGACGGCCTCCGGCGCGGCCGGGAGAGCCGCCGACCAGCGCCGGGGGCAGCGCCCGTTTTCGGGTTCGGGCCTACCCGTACATCGCGCGCAAAGTACCACGACCGCCCCGCCGCGTCAAACTGCGAACGGGACGGCCGCCCACTGGGAATGCGTGAACGGTCAGGCTCGACTCCTCGAAGCAAGTTGCGGAACAGACCGCCGTGCTTCGCTCAGGCGAGGTCGTAACGGTCGAGACCCATTACCTTGTTCCAGGCGGCCACGAAGTCGCTCACGAACGCCGCCTGCCCGTCGTCGCACCCGTACACCTCCGCAAGCGCGCGCAACTCCGAGTTGGAGCCGAACACCAGGTCCGCCTCGGTGGCGGTCCACTTGACGGCGCCGGTGCCCGCATCGCGGCCTTCGAACACGCCGTGGGACGAGGACGCCTGCCACTCGGTGCTCATGTCGAGCAGGTTCACGAAGAAGTCGTTGGTCAGCGCGCCCGGCCGGTCGGTGAACACCCCGTGCGCGGACTGTCCGGTGTTGGCGTTCAGGACGCGCATGCCGCCCACCAGCGCGGTCATCTCGGGCGCGGTCAGGGTGAGCAGGCATGCCCGCTCCACGAGCTGCTCGGCCGCCGAGCCCGCGTTGCCCGCCTTGACGTAGTTGCGGAACCCGTCGGCGGCCGGTTCGAGCACGGCGAACGACTCGGCGTCCGTCCACTCCTGTGTCGCGTCCGTGCGACCCGGCGCAAACGGCACCTGCACGTCGTGCCCGGCGCTGCTCGCGGCCTGCTCGACGCCCGCGCATCCGGCGAGCACGATCAGGTCGGCGAGAGAAACCCGCTTGCCGCCGCTCTGCGCGCTGTTGAACTCCTCTCCGATTCCCTCCAGCGCCTGCAGCACCTTCGCCAGCTCGGCCGGGTCGTTCACTTCCCAGTCCCGCTGCGGCGCCAGGCGCACGCGTGCGCCGTTGGCGCCGCCGCGCTTGTCGGTGCCGCGAAACGATGCCGCCGCCGCCCACGCGGTCGCGACCAGCCGGGACACCGACAGGCCGGAGGCCAGCACCTCCGCCTTCAGGTGCGCGATATCCTGCTCGTCGATCAACTCGTGGTCGACATCCGGCACCGGGTCCTGCCACAACTGCGGCTCGGCCGGAACCAGCGGCCCGAGGTAGCGGCTGCGCGGCCCCATGTCGCGGTGCAGCAGCTTGAACCACGCCTTGGCGAAGGCGTCTTCGAGGTCCGCGGGATTGTCCAGGAAGCGCTGCGAGATGGGCGCGTAGACCGGGTCGACGCGCAGCGACAAGTCGGTCGTGAGCATCATCGGGGCGTGCTTCTTGGCGGGGTCGTGCGCATCCGGCACGGTGGCCGCCTCGGCCGCATTCGCGGGCGTGTACTGCGACTTGCCGGCGGGGCTCCTGGTCAGCTCCCACTCGTGCCCGTGCAGGTTCTCCATGAAGTTGTTGTCCCACTTCGTGGGTTCGTTGGTCCACGCGCCTTCCAGGCCGCTGGTGATGGTGTCGCCGGCCTTGCCGGTGCCGTGACCGTTCTTCCAGCCAAGGCCCTGCTCCTCCAGGCCGGCGCCCTCGGGCTCGGCCCCGACCTTGTCGTCGGGCGCGGCGCCGTGCGCCTTGCCGAACGTGTGCCCGCCGGCGATCAGCGCGACCGTCTCCTCGTCGTTCATCGCCATGCGGGCGAACGTGTTGCGGATGT
>JAPPGB010000051.1 GCA_028821475.1 Spirochaetaceae bacterium | reverse complement strand
GCCGCGGCCGCTGCTGCGCGCGCCGCCGAGGGTGCCGGCGGCACGGAACGCTCGCGGCCGGGCATACCGCGGCCCGCGGTGGGACACGACCCGCGCCCGGACCCACTGCCGCCGCCGGCTGCCGATGATCCGGATGCGGCGGCCAGGCGGGGCGTCCTGGTGAGCGCCGCAACCCGCCGGGTGCACGAGATATACGGCCCCGCCAAGGACCAGGGCAGCGAGTTCTTCTCCGCCTTCAAGTACGCGCCGGTGAGCGGCGTCGGCAAACAGCACGGCGTGAGCCGGCGCGATCCGAGCAAGGTGATCCGGGTCGGCGGCACCTACTACGTATGGTACACCCGCCGCCAGTCGCCGGCCCCCGCGGGCTTCGCCGGCGCCACCGATTCCATACCGGTGTGGGACTGGGACCTGGGCGAGCTGTGGTACGCCACCAGCGCCGACGGCCACGCCTGGGAGGAGCGCGGCCGGGCGGTGGCGCGCGGCCCGCGCGGGGCGTTCGACGATCGCTCGGTGCTGACCCCGGACATCCTGGTCTGGAAGGGCCGCTACTACCTCTACTACCAGGTGCTGCAGGGCCCTTACCGCGAACGCTCGCTCTACCAGATCGGAATGGCGCACGCCGACTCGCCCGACGGGCCGTGGCGGCGCTGGCCGGAACCGGTGCTGCGTCCCGGCGCGCCGGCGCCCGAACTGGCGCCGGGCAGCGATGACCCGGACGCGGTGATCCGGTTCGGCGCCTGGGACAGCCACAAGCTGCACGACCCCTACCTGCTGGTGCGCGGCGGCCGCATCTGGCTCTACTACAAGGGCGTTCCGTTCGGCCGCCACTACCGCCACGACCTGGGCTGCCAGTGGGGAGTGGCGATCGCCGACCGCCCCGAGGGGCCGTTCGAGCGCAGCCCGCTCAACCCGGTCACCAACAGCGGTCACGAGACGTTCCTCTACCCCTACCGCGCGGGAGTGGTCGCCATCACCAGTCTGGAGGGCCCGGAGAAGAACACGGTGCAGTACGCCGCGGACGGGCTCAACTTCGAGGTGGCCGGCAAGGTGTCGGCGCCGCCGGTGGCGGCCGGCCCCTACGTGCCCGACGCGTTCACCGATACCCGCGACGGCGAGGGCATCACCTGGGGACTGGCCCACCTCCACCACGGTCCGGCCGGCACGCTGCCCAACAGCCACCTGGTCCGCTTCGAGTGCAACCTGAGCCGCCGCGTGCGCCGAGCGGGCTTCTTCCGGGCGTGGAACTACCGCTTCCCCGCGGCCGCCTACCTGCCTGCGCCGCCGGACCATCCCGTGTTCACAACTGACTGTTGACAATGTTTACAGCCGATTGTTGACAATCCGCAGACGGGCGGCTATAGTCAACCCGTCCGTGTGAGGCTCGTTGGAGTTGAGTGCCTATATCATCCGCCGGCTCTGGTCCATGATCCCGACGTTGTTCATCGCCACGATCGTGGTGTTTCTGCTGATCCGCCTGATGCCCGGGGACGTGATCGACAACATCATCGAGGATCTGCAGAACCGTGGCACAAGCGAGGCCGCCATCGCAGCCACCCGGGCATTCATCGAGGAGGAGCTCGGGCTCGATGTCCCCGCTCCAATCCAGTATGGCCGCTGGCTGGGTATCCTGCCGCAACCCGACGGTAGGATCAGCGGCATCCTGCAGGGCGACTTCGGCCTCTCGCTGTGGTCCAAGAAGCCGGTGCTGGCGCGCATTGCGCCGCGCTGGCCGGTGACCCTGGAACTGGGCCTGATGGCGCTGGTGGTCAGTCAGCTCATCTCGCTGCCGATCGGCATCTACTCGGCGCTACGCCAGGACACCATCGGCGACTACCTTGCGCGCAGCTTCGCCTTCGCCCTGATTGCGGTGCCCAACTTCTGGATCGCCACCCTGGTGGTGGTGCTGCCGTCGATCTGGTGGGGCTACACCCCGCCGATCATGCTGATCCGGTTCGGCCAGGACCCTCTCGGCAACCTGCAGATGTTCATTCTGCCCGCCATCGTGCTGGGCATGGGCTTGTCCGGCATGACGATGCGCATGACGCGCACCATGATGCTGGAGGTGCTGCGCCAGGACTACATCAGGACGGCGTGGTCCAAGGGCTTGCGCGAGCGGCTCATCGTGATGCGCCACGCACTCAAGAACGCGTTCATTCCGGTCGTCACGCAAATCGGCCTGTTGCTGCCGCTGCTGATCGGCGGCACCGTCATCATCGAGAACATATTCGGCCTGCCCGGCATGGGGCAACTCATCCTCGACGCCATCGCCAAGCGCGACTACGCCACGGTGAGCGGACTGATGCTGCTGGTCGCAGCCGGCATCATGGCGATCAACCTCGGCGTCGACCTGGTGTACGCGTGGCTGGATCCAAGGATCCACTACCGATGAGCGGCGCCCCCGAGCAACTGAACGTCGCCAACCTGGAGGCGCCGCGAAGGCGGTCCCTGTGGGTCGACTCGGCGAGGCGCCTGTTCACCGAGAAGCCGCTCGGTGCGCTGGGGGCGGTGGTGACGGTGGCGCTCCTGATCACCGGTCTGTTCGCCGACCTGCTCGCCCCGTACGGCTACAATGAAGTGTTCCCCGAGCTTGCCAAGTCGCCGCCGTCGGCGCGGTTCTGGCTCGGTACCGACCACATTGGGCGCGACATGCTCAGCCGCGTGATCTACGGCGCCCGCATTTCCATGATCGTGGGCTTGGCCGCTTCGGTGGTGTCGTCGATCGTGGAACTGGTGCTGGGCATGTCGAGCGGCTACCTCGGCCGCAAGTTCGACCTGATACTGCAGCGTTTCGTGGACGCCGTCATGGGTTTTCCCGGCATCGTGCTGCTGGTAGTGGTGATGTCGCTGGTGGGTCCGGGCATGGCCACGATCATTATCGTGCTGGGCTTGCGCTGGGGCATCAACGGGTCGCGCATCATCCGCGGCGCGGTGCTGTCGATCAAGAGCAACGTCTACGTGGACGCCGCCATCGCCACCGGCTGTCGGACCACGCAGATTCTGGTCCGGCACATACTGCCGCACATCGTCGCGCCCCTGATCATCAACTTCAGCACGCGGGTGCCGGGCATCATCCTCACCGAGGCGAGCCTGAGCTTCCTCGGCTACGGCGTGCCGCCGCCGGCGCCGAGCTGGGGCGGCATGCTCAGCGGTCCCGGCCGGGAGCACATGCTCACCGCACCGTGGATCGCGATCTGGCCCGGCGTCGCGCTGAGCGTGGTCGTGTACGGCGTGAACATGCTCGGGGATGCCGTGCGCGACATCCTCGATCCGCGGCTGCGCGGCGGCAGCGGCCGCTACGGCGTGCGAGCGCACCTGGCACCGCGCCGCACGACCGCGACCGCAGGCGAGGGGCGTGCACGTGCGGTCGCCGCGCCGACGGCGGGAGACTGAAGATGGCATCTTTGCTGACGGTCCACGAAGGGTGGACCGACCACCAACGACAATTCGCGAGCGGGAGCTCGACGAAGGAGGACTACATGCGAAGGAAGTTCGCAGGAGCGGCCGTCGTGCGATGGCTGCTGTACGTAACGATCGCGCTGGTGAGCGTACCGGCGTTCGCCACCGGCGAGGAAGAAGCGGCGGCGGCAGCCGGCGACGGCCCGTGGCACGGCGGCACGTTGACCGCGTTCCGGACCGACCTGGAACCGGTGCAGGCCGACCAGACCTCGACCGTGGGCAGGGCGCCTGCAATGATATACAGCGGTCCGATCATGGACTACCTGCTGATGACCGACTACCAGACCTGCGGGCCGCGCGGGTCGGGCGTCTTTCCGAGCACCTATCCGGGCATCTACCTGACGCCGGAGCAGTGCTGGACGGGTGCGTTGGCCGAGAGCTGGGAGGTGCACGAGGACAAGATCGTGTTCCACCTCCGCCAGGGCGTGATGTGGCAGGGCAACGACAGCATCGGCTTCGAGCCGCGCGAGCTGGTTGCCGAAGACGTGGCGTTCGCGCTCGCGCGCGCCTGGAACTCCAGGCCGACGGCGTGGACCTGGGACGGCGGCGCCATCGACAACATCGTCGCCCAGGACAAGTACACGGTGGTGGTGGAGCTCAGCCGCTTCGACCTGGAGTGGGTGGTGTGGACATCCGCCAACCCCAACGCCATCTACGCTCCCGAGGTGGTCGAGGCGGGCGCCGGTGAGTGGGAGCACCAGGCCGGCACCGGCCCGTTCCGGTTCGCCGAATACGTCGAGGGATCGTTCATGCGCTACGACCGCCACGACGACTACTGGGCCAGTCCGACCGTGATCGACGGCGTGGAGTACGAGACGCCGTTCATCGACGATCTGATCTACGTGATCATCAAGGATCACTCCACCCGCGTGGCGGCCCTGCGTACTGCCAAGCTGGACGTCTACTACTGGATGCCGGTGAAGGAGGAGCAGTCACTTGCCCAGACCGCACCCGACCTGGAGAAGTTCCGCTACCTCAGTTCCGGCACCCACGCGCTCGGTCTGCGCAGCGACATCGAGCCGCTCAGCAACCAGCGCCTCAGGCACGCCCTGTCGATGGCGCTCGACGCCGGGCAGATCGCCGAAACGGTGCTGCTGGAGGCGCAAACCGAGGGAATCTTCCCCATGATCGAAGGCTACCCGGGCCACATTCCGCCCGACCAGATGGAGCCGGAGATTCGGGCGGTCTACGAGTACCACCCGGATCGAGCCAAGGAGATCCTGGCCGAGGCGGGCTACCCGGAAGGCTTCAAGCTGAACACCATCGTGCGTTCCGCGGACTCCACCAGCGTCGCCATCCTGGAGTTGGCCAAGAGCTACTGGGAGGCCATCGGGGTCGACCTGGAGATCAACGCGCTGGAGCAGTTGGCCTACCAGACCGAACGCCGCGAGAGGAACTACCACGTGATCCGTTCGACCCTGCAGAACCAGCGCGAGGTGGGCGCCTTCAACAAGCACTCGATCAACTTCGCCGGTGGGTGGAACGATGCCATCTGGACCGATCCTACCTACTACGATCCGCTGTTCGTGGAAACCAGCGCGACCCTGGACCTGGAGGAGCGCAACAAGAAGTGGGCGCAACTGGCGCAGATCGTGGCCGAGGCAACGGCCTACGTGCCGATCGGCATTCAATACGAGCTGACCTACTGGTGGCCGTGGGTGAAGAACTACTACGGCGAGTCGTCGACGACGTACCGCTCAAGCAGTATGGTTGAAGCCGGCGTCTGGATCGACCAGAATCTGAAGCAGGAGATGGGCTACTAGAGCCGGTCCGACAACTCAGCATTCAAAATCGCGGCGGTGGCCGGGTATGCCTTCCGGCCACCCGCCGCGTGGGGTGAACGCGATGCAACGAGGATGGGCATGACCGTGCGGCTGCGGCTGTTGCAAGGGGCGCTGGCGGCGGTCATCTTGCTGGCGGCGTGCGGCGACGGGGAGTCCGATGACGGCGGCGCCGCCGCTTCCGGCGAGCCGGCGGCCGCGGCTGAAACGGCCGGTGCGGCCCCGGCCGCGGCGGCTGACGATGGCGCCGAATCGTCCGACCATCCGCGCCTGGCGGTCGGGGAACCCTACTCCACCGATGCCTTCATGGTGACCGTGCTCGGTTCCAGCGCCATCACCAGCTACGACTACTTCGACAAGGGCACCGAGGCAACCGCCACCAAGGAGGCGGACCCCGAGGACGCGTTCCTGATCGTCGATATCGAATTCGAGTCGCTCGGCGCCTGGTCGCTCGGAACCAACGGCAACCAACTCGCCCTGCGCGGCCAGTTCACGGTAACCGACGGCGCCGACAACCAGTACTCCTACGCTCCGTACTTCGGCGAGAACGCGCTCGTCCTCGCACCCCACCTCGACAAGGGCGAGAAGGTGCGCGGCGAGATCATGTACGTGGTCCCGAAGGACGCCGCCGGGCTGACCGTCCGCTACATGGGCCGCGTGTTCCCGCGCCCGACCCTCGCCGAGTGGGCGCTCGAGTGATCACCGGACCACACGGAGGCGATAAGCCAATGGACTATTTTCCCGCCCGCCTGCCGGCGAACAAGCCCACAGGGACCAAGCTCAGTGCAGCCATGCACCGGCAGTACGACCTGTGGGACAGCACCGCCGAGTATGACAACGAGTACTACAGCCGGTTCCGGTACAGCGAGCTTGCCGGCTTCCCGGACGACGGCTTCGTATCGCGCCGCGACCCCTCCAAGGTGATCAAGGTCGGCGACCGGTACTACGTGTATTACACCTGCCGCCGCACCGGCAACGACATCGTCGCGGCAGGCGAGGACGACGACACGCACGCATCCACCGACTGGGATCTCGCCGACATCTACGTGGCGACCTCGCGCGACGGGTTCGCGTGGGAAGAGAAGGGGCCGGCATTGCGGCGTTCCAAGCCGGGACAGTTCGGCTGCCGGTCGCTGTCGACGCCCGACGTGCTGCCATGGAACGGCCGCTACTACCTGTTCGTGCAGGTGTACAGCGACCTGATCCGCAACGACTCCTGCCCGGTCAGCGTCGGGGTGGCAGACCACCCGGAGGGGCCGTTCGAGCTGCTCGACCGGGAGCTGATACCGCTCGGGCCGCGCGACAGTTGGGACGGCAACTCGATCCACGACCCGTACCCGCTGATCTACCGCAACCGGATCCACCTCTACTACAAGGGGCACCCGGTGCGTTTCAAGTCGCCGGACACGATGTACCTGGCGCAGGGGGTGGCGATCGCCGACACGCCGGAGGGGCCGTTCACCAAGTATGAAGGCAACCCGGTGCTCAACTCGGGTCACGAAACCATGCTGTGGCCCTACCGGGAGGGGATCGCGTCGCTGCAAATCCGCAACGGCAACGAGGGCAATACCGTGCAGTACGCGCCGGACGGCCTCAACTTCCAGCTCAAGGCAATCGTCGACATTCCTCCGCACGCCGGCGGCCCCTACATCCCCGACCTGCTCGCAAACAACGGCGACGGTCGCGGCATCCTGTGGGGCCTCTGCTTCGTGCGGTCGAGCTACAAGGAGCGGTACCGCTCGCGGTTGCTGCGCTTCGACTGCAGCCTGAGCCGCGACCTCGAACGGCCCGGCTTCAAGGGCGCCCGCCAGTACACCGCGGAGCAGTATCTCGCCTTTCCCCTATCCCCCGAAGAGCGCTCCTTCCTGACCGGCGCCGGCGCCTGACGGTAGCCCCGACGGCGGGGACGCGCCACCATTGAAGTCGGCGCCCGGTGACGAATTCATCGTCGAGCAGCCGAGCTATGTGGTCAGACGTTTCCATGCACCGTATAGTGTCCGCGAGGCTGCACACATGAAGCTCCTGATTACCATTACACGGGACGAAGACGGCGCCTACGTCGCCGAGTGTCCGGCGATCCCCGGTTGTGTCAGCCAGGGGACTACGGAGGAAGAGGCGCAGGCGAACGTGCGGGAGGCGATCAAGGAATGCCTCGCGGTGCGTGCGGAGCAAGGGCTACCTCTGACGGTAGAGACCCGGCACGTTGAAGTGCATGTCTGATGGCGACCGTTCCCCTCCTCACTCCGCGCGAGGTGGTACGAACGTTTCGATCGCTCGGTTGGCAGGTGGCACGACAACGCGGTAGCCACATCATCATGACCAAGCCGGGTCACATTGCCACGCTGTCGATACCGAACCATCGGCAGGTTGCACGCGGAACGCTGCGCAGCTTGATCGCGAAAGCCGGCTTGACCGTAGAAGAGTTCCTCGCGCAACGCTGATACCTCGACGCCGGGAGGGCCGACTGGGCGACTGGTTAACTGTCGCACCAGACTCCGGATTGGTAGCCCCGACGGGGCGCAAAGCGGTATCATTTGCCCTTCTCGCACCGGGATAAGGATCCGAACTATGCAGATCAGGAAGTCCGACAAGCTCGAACACGTGTGCTACGACATTCGCGGTCCCGTGCTGGCCGCGGCGCGGCGCCTGGAGGATGAGGGGTTCCGCGTCGCGAAGCTGAACATCGGGGATCCGGCCAAGTGGGGCTTCGAGGCGCCCGAGGAAATCCTGCGCGACGTGGTGATGAACATCGCCGAGGGGCAGGGCTACGGCGACTCGCAGGGACTGTTGTGTGCGCGCCAAGCGATCATGCAGCACTACCAGTGCCTCGGCGTACCGCGCGTGCAGATCGAAGATATCTATCTTGGCAACGGGGTCAGCGAGCTGATCACCATGTCCCTGCAGGGGCTGCTCAACGACGGCGACGAGGTGCTCATTCCCACACCCGACTACCCGTTGTGGACCGCGGCGGCGAACCTGGCCGGCGGCCGCCCGGTACACTACCTGTGCGACGAGGAGTCCGACTGGACCCCGGACATCGCCGACATCGCCGCCAAGATCAACTCCCGCACCAGGGCGATCGTGGTGATCAACCCCAACAATCCGACCGGGGCGGTATATCCGCGCGACTGCCTGGAGCGCATCGTGGCGCTCGCCCGCGAGCACCAGCTCGTCCTGTTTGCCGACGAGATCTACGACAAGATCCTCTACGACGGCGTACGGCACACGCCGCTGGCAACGCTCGCCGACGACATTCTCATCGGCACCTTCAACGGGCTCTCCAAGACCTACCGCATTCCCGGCTTCCGCTCCGGCTGGCTGATGCTCAGCGGCGCCAAGCACCGGGCGCGCGGCTACATCGAGGGCCTCGGTATCCTGTCGGCGATGCGGCTGTGCGCCAACATGCCGGCGCAACTCGCCATCCGGACGTCGCTCGACGGCGTTCAGAGCATCAATCAGCTCACCGCGCCGGGCGGCCGCCTGGCAGTGCAGCGCGATACGCTGTACGAGGCGATCAACGCCATTCCCGGCATCTCCTGCACCAGGCCGCAGGGCGCGTTCTACCTGTTTCCGAAGATCGACGCCCGCCGCTTCGGAGTGGTGGACGACGAGCGCATGGTGCTCGACCTCCTGGAGCAGGAGAAGGTGCTCGTGGTGCAGGGCACGGCATTCAACTGGATCCGCCCCGACCACTTCCGCATGGTGTTTCTGCCGCACGCCGACCAGCTCGCTGACGTGACCGCCAGAATCGGCCACTTCTTCGGCCACTACGTGCAGGAGGGCCGTGAGCCGGCACTGGCCGGCCGCAGCGCCTGACCGCGGCGCTCTGACCCCGCCGCCGCGCGTCATGGCTCCCGCCATCGCCTTTACCAACCTCGGCTGCCGGCTCAACATCGCCGAGAGCGATGCACTGGCGGCGCGCTTCGCCGCGGCCGGGTACCGGGTCGTGGATGCCGCCGAGCCGGCCGACGTGGTGGTGGTCAACACCTGCACGGTCACCGGCCAGGCCGACCGCAAGTCGCGCCACGCGCTGTACCGAGCCGTCCGCCGCGGCGGGCGCTCAGGCGGGAGTTCCGGCGCGCGCACGAGGTCGCCGCGGCACGCGGGGGCGGCGCCGCACACCGCGACGACCGCCTCACCGCACGCCCGCGACCGGCACGCCGCGCGGCCCCTGGTGGTGGCCACCGGCTGCTACGTGACCGCGCAGGGCGGAGTGGCATGCGACCTGCCGGGCGTCGACTACGCCGTGGACAACGACCGCAAGAGCGCAATCTTCGACTTGGTGGCGGCCCACCTGGCGGGCGAGGTGGCCGACGCGGCGGCGCTGCCGGCGGACCCGTTCGGCTACCGGCCCGGCGCGCAGCCGCTGCACACCCGCGCCACCATCAAGATCCAGGACGGCTGCGACAACTTCTGCACCTTCTGCATCATCCCCGCGGTGCGCGGGCGGGCACGCAGCCGGCCCGCTCCCGACATCCTCGACGAGGCACGCCGCCTGCTCGACGAAGGCCACCGCGAGCTGGTGCTCACCGGCGTCAACATCGGTCGCTACCGCTGGGACGAGTGGAGCTTCAGCCGCCTGCTCGAGCAGATGCTCGACCTCCCCGGCGACTACCGGGTGCGCGTCTCCTCGCTGGAGCCCGACCCGCTCGACCACCGTTTCGTCGAGTTGACCGGCCATGAGCGCCTGTGTCCGCACCTGCACCTGTGCCTGCAGAGCGGCTCCGACCGCATCCTGCTGCGCATGCGCCGCGAGTACGACGTGGACGGCTACCTCGACCTCGTCGACCGCATCCGTACCGTCTGGCGGCGGCGCGGCGTGCCGGCCCACTTCACCACCGACGTCATGGTCGGCTTCCCCGGCGAAACCGCCGGCGACTTCGCCCATACCATGGAGGTGTGTGAGGCGGTCGACTTCGGGCACATCCACACCTTCCGCTACTCGCCGCGCGCGGGGACCCGCGCCGCGCGCCTGACGGGCGCGGTGCCGGAACCGGTCAAGGCCGAGCGCAGCGCCGCGGTCCGCGCGCTGGCCGCCGCCGGCCGGCGCCGGATGGCTCAGCGCCTCACCGGCCACCGCCAGCAGGTCCTGGTCGAGCAGGTCGACGGCGCCCTCGCCACCGGCTACGGCGAGTCCTACCTGCGCATTCGCTTCCCGGCCACCGGTCGCCGGCCCCAACCCGGCGAATGGTACCCGGTCACCGTCACCGGGCGCCTCCCCGACGACCGCCTCGCCGCCCGCCCGGACGACGCGTGGCCGGTGCCGCCGCGTCCCGGGGCGGCACCGGACGAGCGCCGGGTTTGCAGGTAGGCTGCAGCGATGCCAATCTACTTCGAGTTTGAAGTCTCTCTCGTCGATACCGACCCACCTATCTCGCGCCGTTTTCTGCTCGACGCCACTGGTACCTTCGGCGACCTGCACCTGGCGATACGGGACAGCTTCGAGTGGAACGGGGACCACCTGTGGGACTTCCGCACGGCCGCCCGCAGCCGCCGCACCCAGCGGTTGTTGGCCAGCGTGCCGGATGACGACATGGGAATGTGGGACTCCGGCGACCGTCCGGATGCGTGGAGGGTACCGCTGACAACGCACTTCAAGCGCGTGGGGACCGCCTGCCGCTACGTGTACGATTACGGAGACGACTGGGTCCACCACGTGAAGCTGCGGCAACGGGTACCGAGCCGCGAACGATTCGAGAGACGTCTGGTGGCTGGCAGCCTCGCTGCCCCAATCGAGGACTGCGGCGGCATCGGCGGGCACTATCGGATGGCCGAATTCGTGGAGACCGGTACCGATCCCTGGGGCGACGACTCCGGCGAGACCGCCGAGTGGATCGGCGACTGGAAACCGGATCAGTTCGATCTCCCATCCGCCAAGTCCGCATTCGACCGATAGCGCTCGCGCGTAGCCTGCCCCTGCCGGCCCGCCACCGGCCCGCCCCGCCGACGTTGCCGGCAGGTGCGACGGGTGCTACAATTCGCACCTGCCCGGTAGCCGAAGCTGCGGTACCGAAGCGCGGTCCGCAAGGTAGCTGCCGAGATGCATGGCCGGTTGCTGGTTCAGTCCAGTCCGACCAAAGGAGATCACCATGCCCTTGATCCGATCGTTGCCGTTTGCGTGCGCGTTGCTGTTGGCGCCCGCACTGACCATCATGGCCGCGGGCGCCGCCGGCGACGAAACCGCCGCGGCAGAGCCGGCGTCCGACATGTCGATGGGCGCCTACAATGAGGCGCCGATGCTGGCCGCCATGGTGGCGGACGGCGAGCTGCCGCCGGTCGACGAACGCCTGCCGCTGGAACCGCCGGTGGTGTACTTCGCCGCCGGCGACGAGATCGGCACCTACGGCGGCACGCTTACCGTGTTCCACACCAGCATCAACCCGTGGGCCGACCTCGGCTACGAGACCGAGATCGGCGGCTACGTGATCCGCGCCAATCCCGATACCAACGAGCTGGAGCCGCTGCTGGTCAAGCGGGCGGAGATGTCCAACGACGCCATGAGTCTCACCCTCTACCTGCGCGAGGGCACGCGCTGGTCGGACGGCCACCCGATGACCGCGGACGACTACGTGTTCATGTACGAGGATGCGCACTGGAACGACAAGGTCACCACCTGGAACTGGATCCCGCAGATCAAGCGGGCGATCAAGGTGGACGACCTCACCGTACGGTTCGAGACCGACGAGCCCTACCACGCGCTGCTCGCCAAGCACGCCAGCCCGCCCGGCGGCGGCTGGCAGGCCTTCCACCCGTTCCACTACCTCAAGAAGTGGCACATCAACCACAACCCCGACGCCGGCGCGCTGGCCAAGGAAGAGGGCTTCGACACCTGGGACGAGGCGTTCAACCACCACTTCTTCTGGGCCCCGCAGCAGGACCTTGAGCAGCCCACCCACCACCCCTGGATCCTCACCGAGCGCACCAACACCGGCAAGCGCTACGTGCGCAACCCCTACTACTGGAAGGTGGACCCGGCCGGCAACCAGCTCCCTTACGTGGACCACATCCAGGCGCAGATCGTCGACGCCGAGACCTACCACCTCAAGATCATCGCCGGCGAGGCAGACTTCGCGGTGCTCGGCACCCGGTTCGACAACTTCACCCTGTACAAGGAAAACGAGGCATCCGGCGAGTACCGGGTAGTGCAGATTGCGGCACCGGTGGTGGGACATAGCGTGCTGATTCCCAACCTGTTCCACGAGGACGAGTTCACGCGCGGCATGTACCGCGACGTGCGTTTCCGGCGCGCCCTGTCGCTGGCCATCAACCGCGACGAGATCAACGAGTTGGTGTTCTTCGGCGTCGGCGTGCCGCGCTCGGCCACCATCGTGTCCACCAGCCCGTGGGCCAGGCCGGAGTGGGAGCAGGCCTGGGCCGAGCACGACCCCGATCAGGCGTCCGCCCTGCTCGACGAGCTCGGCCTGACCGAGCGCGACGCCGACGGGTTCCGCACCAGGCCCGACGGCGAGGCGTTCCTGCAGATCCTGGAGCACAACAACGAGGCCGGCGTGCCGGTTCTGGAGCTGTACAAGGAGCACTTCGAGGAGGTTGGCCTGAAGACCGAGGTGCGGTTCCGTGGCGACCTGTGGGATCGCCACAATGCCGGCACCGACAACATCCATACCGGCACCATCAGCTCGGCCGAGTTCCGGGAATACACCGACGCGGCCAAGGCCACCGAGTACGACTCCCGCTTCTACGCCGTCAAGTGGGGCATCTGGATCCGCGCCATGCGCGACCTGGAGAGCGGCGCCAAGACCCTGGACGACTTCGCCGACGGCAAGGTGCCTGGCGAGGAACCGCCCGACCTGGTCAAGGAGCTGGACGAAGCGGTGCTCGCCTGGGGCAGCAGCGACTACGGGTCGCCGGAGTACGTCGAAGCGTTCCAGAAGGTGTTCGACCTGCACGCCGAGCAGGTGTTCCTGATCGGATCGGTGGGGGTCACGCCCAACCTCGGCATCTACAAGAACCATCTCGCCAACTACCCGACCTTCTACAAGCCGGAGGCGGTGTGGCCGGGCGACCTGCTTACCTCCGCCGACAAGCTGTTCATCCGGCAGTAGGCAGGAGCCCCGCGTCGCCCGGCGCCGGCACGTGACGCAGCCCACGGCGCCATGCTGAGCTACATCGCCAGGAGGATCCTGTACATGGTGATCCTCCTGGCGGCGCTCTCCTTCTTCAGCTTCGTGCTGATCGAATTGCCGCCCGGCAACTTCGTCGACAACCTGATTCAGCAACTGCGCAACCTGGGCGTGCAGGTCGACCTGGAGGAGATCAGGAGCCTGGAGGAACGCTACGGGCTCAACCTGCCGTTTCTCGGCCGGTACGGCCTGTGGATGAGCAACCTGCTGCGCGGTGACATGGGCGACTCGCTGGCCTACAACCAGCCGGTAACGCAACTGATCGGCCAGCGGCTGTTGCTCACGGTGCTGATCACGATGCTCACGCTGGTGCTCACCTACGCGATCGCGATCCCGATCGGCATCTACTCCGCCACCCATCAATACTCGTTTACCGACTACGCCTTCACCGTGTTCGGCTTCATCGGCCTGGCGACGCCCAACTTCCTGCTCGCACTGATCCTGATGTTCGTGTTCTTCAAGTACTTCGGCTGGAGCGTCGGCGGCCTGTTCTCGCCGGAGTTCGAGTTCCAGCCGTGGAACTTCGCCAAGCTTGTCGACTTCCTCAAGCACCTGCCGATTCCGCTGGTGGTGATCGGTACCGCCGGCACCGCCGGCCTGATCCGGGTGATGCGCGCCGCGCTGCTCGACGAACTGCGCAAGCAGTACGTGCTGACCGGCCGCGCCAAGGGGCTGGAAGAAGGCCGGCTGCTGTTCAAGTACCCGTTGCGCATCGCCATCAATCCGATGGTCAGCACCATCGGCGGGGTGCTGCCCACCCTCGTGTCGGGCGAAACGCTCACCGCCATCGTCGTGGGACTGCCCACGGTCGGGCCGCTGCTGCTGGGGGCGTTGCAGGCGCAGGACATGTACCTGGCCGGCAGCCTGATAATGGTGGTCAGCGCGCTCGGCGTGATCGGGGTCCTGATCTCCGACCTGCTGCTGGTGGTGGTCGACCCGCGCATCCGGTTCGAGCGCGAGGCGGTGGCATGAGTTCCCAGTCCACGCGTTTCCTTGCCGCGCGGCAACGCGACAGACGCGCGCGCGACCAGGAGCGCTACTGGGCCGCGTCGAGCTGGACGTTGATGCGGCGCAGGTTCTTCCGCCACAAGCTGGCGATGATCGGCGGCAGCGTGCTGCTGTTGTTCTACGTGGTCGGCTCGCTGTTCGCCGGCTTCTTCGCCACCCACGACACGCTGACCCGGTTCCCGGACTTCGCACTGGCCTCCCCGCAACGCATCCGGCTGTTCCACGACGGCCGGCTGCAGCGCCCGTTCGTCTACGGGCTGGAGACCACGCGCGACCCGAAGACCTACCGCAAGACCTACGTGGAGGATGGCCGCACCACCTATCCGATCCGCTTCCTGGTGCGCGGCGACCCGTACCGGCTGCTCGGGCTGTTTCGGGCCGACCTGCGTTTCGTTGGCGTGGAAGCCCCCGGCACGCTGTTCCTGTTCGGCACCGACCGGCTCGGCCGCGACATGTTCTCGCGCACCCTCGCCGGCGCGCGCATCTCCCTGACCATCGGCCTGCTGGGGGTGGCGATCAGCTTCGTGATCGGCTGCCTGCTCGGCGGCCTGTCCGGCTACTTCGGCGGCCCGCTCGACACGCTGATCCAGCGGCTGATCGAGTTTCTCAGCGCGCTGCCCACGCTGCCGGTGTGGATGGCGCTGGCCACGGCGGTGCCCGCCGAGTGGGATCCGATCGCCACCTACTTCATGATCACGATCATCCTGTCGATTGTCGGCTGGACCGGCTTGGCGCGCGTGGTGCGCGGCAAGCTGCTGCAACTGCGCGTGGAAGACTACGTGCTGGCCGCCAGGATCGCCGGCGCCACCGAGATGAGCACCATCGTGCGCCACCTGCTGCCCGGTTTCATGAGCTTCCTGATCGTGCATCTCACCCTGGCCATCCCCGGCATGATCCTCGGCGAGACCGCGCTCAGCTTCCTCGGCATCGGCCTGCGCGCGCCGGTGGTGAGCTGGGGCGTGCTGCTGCAGCAGGCGCAGAACATCCGCAGCGTGTCGCTGACCCCCTGGCTGCTGATCCCGGCGCTGTTCGTGATCGTGACCGTGCTGTGCTTCAACTTCGTCGGCGACGGCCTGCGCGACGCCGGCGACCCCACCGCCGACCGCTGACCGGCGCCGCCACACCGCGCGGCGTCAGCAATCCTCCTCCGCGAGCCTGCCAAGATGGCCAAAATGCCCGTCGGCATGCAGGAGCCCGGTGCCGTACTGGTTCGCACACGCCTGCACCACGATGTCGGTCGTCGGCACGGTGATGCCACGTGCCCGTGCCGTACGCGCGAGTTCGTACGCCGCATCCCAGACATCCGAGGTGAGAGGAAGCTCCACGAGGTCGCGCTCCATGTCGCGCAGGATCTTCCGTTCACGACCGCCGCGATCCCCATTCCACAACTCCGCCCGGACGAGAGGACACCAGGCAGCGCTTCCCGCGGCCAGCAGTGCGGCCACTCGTTCACGCACCTCACGATCTCCGTCCCACCTCAGGCTGTGAACCCACGCCGACGTATCTACGAGCGTCACGGCGTCTCGCGCAACTTCGCAAGCTCGGCGGGGGAGATGAGGTCGTCACAAGTACCGAGATGACGCACCAACGCGGCCATCCGGGCCCGGCGGTTGAAGTCTGCAACCGCGGTAACGATAGCTTCCCGCGTCGTCCTCGCTCCGGTAATCTCCATTGCTTCATTCAGCATCGATTCCGGAATGTCAATCGACGTCTTCATGTTTCCACAATGACCCGATCTGGAGCACTCGTCAACGCTCTCGCGCTCTGGAATCGTCAGGTTGTCCGATTCGCCGCAGAGTTAGTCACGGTGCCTCCCGACCTGCCGTGTCGGACGACGACCGAACCGTTTCGAGCGGCGCCAACTCGGCGGAACTGAGCAGCCACTACAGCAGCGCCGAACCCGGTCGACGAACATCCGCGTCCCCACTCCGGTTCCCGATGGTCCACACCGCACCGGCGGTTGAGAGCCTTCTGGTTTTCGACCGCACGATCGCCCACAGACCCTTGTTTATGACCGTACGGGCGAACCCACCAAGCTCCCTGTACATTGTACATAGCGCCTACCTCCGGAGCTGCTGCAAACACTGCACCGATGGCAGCGGTCCTCCGCGCGGCTACCAACCCTCATCCTTGTAGAGCCGGCCTCCGATTGCGCCGGTATCGCACGCAGTGCACAGATCGGAAATCCTGTTCAAAGGTCGTCGCTGGACTGTCGAAGAACCCATCGATCTTTCAAGATGCAAACCGAAAACACGATTTTCCGGACCTATCAGGACCTACCCCTTCGCCACTCGGCTGTCCCAGACCACCGGCGGCGTCAGCTACGCTTATAGCCTATGAACGCGTCTCCATCGCTGTCTTTTTCCCAATGGAATTCAACGTAGCTATCCTCACCACGACTCCACTTTGCACTTCCACGGCAGAGAAGCAATGTCTCCGACCTGCTAACTTCCTCGACTTCGGACACCTTCAATATCTTCGCTGCAAATGGGCCTTCGTTTTCCTCGGAGAGCTTCACTATACGCGGCATCAGTGTATCGCAGTCCAGTTCCCCACTACCGGTCGTATCATCGGCGAGAAAATACGCTATTATCACCAGCACTACGATCACAGATACAGCAATTGCGAAGAGCTTGATAACGCGGCCCAAGCAACCCTTCTTCTTCTGTTCCATCTATAGTGGCAGCCATTGTATCACACCCTTCACTTCTCGTCAAACACGTTTTATTTCGATATTTCGACATAGATCTGGGAAGTGCATTCGCTTTCTCACAGAAATGGGCGTCCGCACGCGAACGGAAGAGGATTACACTTGTAAGTCCTCTCTATGTGTTCGTTCTACCAGTGAGAAAAGAGAATAGGATGATGAGACTGTCCTGCGGCGCGATGTCGTGCGATAGTGTGCGGTCAAGCTGATACTCGGCGATGCGCACGTTGTCGTAGTAGCTCGCCACGGTACGCTCGTCTTACAGCAGCCTGATCTTGTTGGGAGGGTCGCGGGTACTGGGCGATGGCGCACGCTGTCGTGGGGCCGGTCCTTGCATAGCTCGACGTGGTAATTGATCCCGACCGTCGCTTCCCCGGATCTGCTGCAACGGGAAGTAGTGCCGAGGCAACGACACCAGGACCGCCTCCCAGCCCAGCCCCAAGGATACTGCTCATTCCGACCACCGTATAGTTCATATTTCTATCGGCTTCTGTGATATTGCTATTTCAATCCAATTCTACTCAACTTCGGCTATTCTGAAAGTCACGACATGCGCGACGTTATCGGTGGAACCGAATGCGGTGTTCGTCACATTGGACATCTGAATCACGACTTGGTCTCGGCGGAGTAGAAGACGCCGTGCCGTACCCTGTACGGGCACACCATCGACAAAGACATCATCGGTGACGACTTCTACTGGCTCGCGGAGATCATTTGTAAGAACGGCGCTAAGGTACAAATCAGGATCGAAAGTTTCGAATCTGGTCAACTCTTCCGGCAAGCCGTTCCAGACCGCTTTGATCCCTTCGGGATTAATAAGGTAGGTCACGATGAAATCATCGCCGACGGACGTCACACCAATCGCAAGCGGCCTGCCAAGCAGTCGAGCAGACCCGTCATACGTAACAATCTCAGATTGGACTCTATAGTCCGCGAAATTGTTAAATGCCTCTGTACGGCATCCGATGTGTGTCGCTGTCTCCATCTCTGATCTGATGGCGTCAGCGATGTCGGAGGCGAACTCCTTGCATTTCGACTCGGAAGGCAACTCGATACTGATCACCATAGGAGCGGTCAATTGCTCTCCTTCGGTTGCGCTGATGAGATCGCTAGTGTAAAGGTCAGTCGCCACCATGGTTTTACAGGAAGCTAAAGCAAGAACAGCGGCTATGACTACGGCTGATCTGGCGTGAGCGATCATTCGGAACGATTGGAACATGTGCACCCTCTAACTGATGGATTGCGGACATAGCCCTTTGGCTGGACTATGACTATACACAGCGGGACCGCGGATCTCAAGGGATCGCATTGATTACTGACTCGTTAGAGTTAAGTCCCCTTCAAGCGAAGTCGATGCTTCAAGCACATGCGGTCAGCGGAGCACTTCGTCCCTTAGGTTGTGGATCTCCACGCTGAAGTGTCTGCCACTGTCACTGCGTCTCACGCAGCTCCTCTAGCTCCGCAGCAGAGATGCGTTTGTCACAGGTACCGAGATGGCGCACCAGGGTCGCCATCCGGACCCGGCAGTTGAAGTCCTGCATTCGCAGTAATGATGGCCTCCCGCTTCGTCCTGGCTTTCGTATCTCCATAGTGCCGCCGTCACTCAGCTCTCCGGTCAACCCTGCTGAGCGTGGGAGTGTATGACGACCTGTCGTGTCGGGCGGAATCCGCGCCGCCGGTAGAGCGGTACCAGTTCGGCTGCACTGAACAGTCAGACGAGGTGTGTAGAGCCCAACTCGACCATGAGCCGATCCGGCATCTTGGTCGTCACCCCGCGTCGGCGGTGGGCGCGATCCACTACCGCGTCCTCAATGTAGGCACGCAGATGGGTGTCGATGACGGCACGCGCGAACCCGACCAGTTCACCGCGGTGCCATGCGCCCACCGCTGGAGAACCCGCCAGGAAGGCATCGATCTGTGCGATACTCCGCAGTGGCCACCATCCCTCGCCGTGATGGAGCTGGCGCACCGCCGGTGCCGGTTTCCCGCGCTCGCGGTGCGCGGCGACGGTGTAGTCGCCCACCTACCGGCGGCGGAGGTTGTCGCGGTTCAGGTAGTCGGGCAGCCCGTCGCCGTCGCTGTCGCCGGTGTTGGCGTCGCGATTCAGGTAGTCGGGCAAGCCATCACCGTCTCCGTCGGTGTCGATGCGGCGGTAGTTGCGCTCTTCATCTCCGCGTTGTTGATGAGTCTTGGAGTCCGATCCGGCCTCCCTACCCAGGAAGTCGTGGAAACGGCGCAGGATCATGCCTCGCGCGATGCCGTCGTGATCGGTGATCATCTCCGCGAGCGAGAACTTCGGCTTGACGGAGGTGATGCGAGCAATGCCGGCAGTGGTTTCAAGGCGCCCCAGACTCTCGCCCGTATCGGGATCTACTAGCCTGTCGCCTATAGCGAAGACTTCGAATAGATCGTCCTCACGGACGGTGTTACCACCCCGGTTCACTACGAAACTTCCCCATCCCGTGACCTGCGTCACCACCGGGGGAAAGATATTCTCCGTCAACTCGTCCACGATGTGCAGCGCAAGTTCATCGAGCAAACGTTCCGCAGCCTGCTCCGTGCGGATTTCGTCGGACAACTCATGTTGCAACTCCAGCGACGATGACCACTTCACTTGGCGCGTCGCCACCGCGAGAACCGAGAACCGGACCCGGACGGTCGCTTGCACCTTCGATGTACTCTCGCCAGTAAGAGCGATCGTCTTGCGCTCCTCCGTGACCTCTATACGATCGACCGTTCCGTATAGCATGTAGTCAACACCCAGGACGTTGCCCAAGCGTGCCCCTTCGCTCGGATCAACATCGGCGGATTCCAGAAGCTTCTTTTCCTGTTCGTAGATATCCGGGGAGCGGCGATCCAGCACGCCGAAGCGCCGTCCCTGGGTCAGCAACTCCTCGATCTTTGCTCGGAATCGCTCCTGAAGATTCCGGGTGAGATCGTAGTCGACATCCACGCCACTCCGTATCACGCGTCCGCCGCTACGCTGCTCGCGAGCGGCGCCGGTGCCATACAGATGCACCTCATCCATCGCGAAGTCCAGCACTGCAAGACGACGCCGCTCTACCGGCGGACCAGGCACGCGATAGGTCGAGTACTGAACCCGGAGATGGGCGCGCACGCCGTCGCCTTCCCGAGTGACGCTGACTCGCTCGTAACCGCTGAACCGGCAATCCTCCTTCCCGGTGGCAACGCGAATGCGATCATTGACGTGTTCGACCAACTTCATCCCATCATCATCGACGGCAACGGAAACCGAGGACGAGGTCTCCGACCGTATGGTGACGCCACAGAGCTGGAACGCGGCATTCTGCAGCGCATCCTCGATCGCCTCCCGCTCACTGGCGCCCGTCCCGCGTGTTTCGTGAAATTCTGCCGACACTTGCGCATCCACGAAACCAGCAACCAGGATGAACAGTACCACGGCAATTCTGCTCCATGATCCCGACCCTGCGTAACAACGTGTCCTACTCATGTCGTCCCTCCGCTCGTCCAATGGCTAAAAGTCAGCGGCATCCGTCTGCACCTTGCTCTCCGTCGTACCGCCTTCGACGCGGCTCGCAGTCGGTTCAGCCTTCTGTTCGTCCGTCTGTTCCGGCGGAGCATGCTTCGTACTCAGACCGAGGCCCTTGCGAGCGCTGTCTTCCAACGCCGGGGACCAGTAAACTACCGTGCCCACCAACTCCTGATCTTTCGCGAGCGGATGGGTAGCATCCCATGTTCGGAGGGTGCTCAAACCGGTGAGAGCTACCCGAGACTCAGTCTGTGCCGTACGAAGCAGCCGGTCAATCATATTCTCCACGTCGACGTCTTCGCCTATCCCGCTGCTATGGCGAATCGTCGCTTCCTCCGCAACGCTCCCGGTCTCGCTCTCGCTTGTGAATAGTGTCCCCAGGTTGATGAACTCGCTCAGGTATGCCTTCGCCTGCATCTCAGCTTGCTCCTTCGCGAATCTATACGCACGATCCTTCTGTCTGTTATTCAGGTTCGCCGAGTACCATCCCCACTGTCCAAATGAGATGATTACCGGATACCCCTGATCGTCCCACCAGCGACGGATCCCGAATTCGGTTACCAGATCAACGTCAGCAAGTGAATTCAACTGTTCAGCGACTGTCTTACCAGCACGTTCAGGATCGGGAGAAATAGGCTCTCCACTGGCGACTTGGGCGGCCAGAAGAACCATCCTTCGGGAGGATGCCAATACTACACCGATCGCCGTGTCACCATCACAACTCACGACTTCGACCGTCTTGACAGGGACTAATCCGGAGGCAGTCCCGCTGGCTTCGACCGTCGACCTGCGAGTAACGGAGTCGCGAAACCGAATCACCTTCCGGGGTGCGGTCAGTTGCTCAATCTCGCTGTGGCTCAGACCCTCTTCCGTGAGTGCATTGTCAAGTTTCTTTTCGAGGAGCGCGGCATACTTCGTCCCGATCCGGTCAAGGTACGACTCCGGGTTGCTCTCTTCGATGACTCCATGGTCGTCCTCCAGGTAGTGGCGGACAGTATCGGATCTGATTGCGCTTCGTCTCTTCTCGACGAATTCTCCCATAGCATCCAGATACGCTCGAACATAAGCGACAGAACGCGACTTGCCCCAGTCTTTCTCATGCGCGCTCTTTCCAACCAGGGCTGACCCACGAACAACCGTGATGTCGTCTCGCCCGGTGAGAGCTTGACCCAGCGGATCCTGGCGTTCCCACCGATCCAGCAGCTCGTCTACCCTGGCACTTGGAAGACCATCGAAGCAGGAATCGGTCCCGGCCGCGACGTCCTGCGACAATGCCGGAGGAGCGACACCCAACAAGATGATCGAGACCGCCACAGCCGCCAGCATGATCCCTTTGTTCGACGTCACGCTATGCCTTACTCCCACGAGAACCGCTGGTTGTCGCCGATCTTGGCGATCACCTCTTCGAATTCCCAGTAGGCGAGTCCGGTCTCGATGTTGGTGGCGGTGAGCTGGAAGTAGTAGTCCACCTGCTGCTTGTCGCCCACCCGGTTGGTGCGCCCGATGATCTTGCCGGACAGGCTCAGCTCCGGGGCTACCATGGTGCCGTCCTGGGCCACGGTTTCCTGGTTGAACAGCTCGGATTCCTGCAGTTCACGCGTCTTGGCGGCGAGCGGATCTTCCGGCCCCTCGAGCCCGACGGCGGTGGTCACGATCACCCGACCGCTGTCGAGCAGGTCGACGCGGATCTTCTTGACCAGCTGGTCGGTGTCGATGTTGAGCGCGGTGTCGTTGACCATGCGGCTGATCGCCATCACCCATGGCGCGGTGCTGCCCGGCTTGCGTGACAGCGGGCTCGACAGGAACGAATCCACCGCCTGCTCGGCGGCGTACTCGAAGTCGCGGTAGTCGAGGCCCAGCACGGTCTCGCCGCGCGGGTCGGGCCGTTCGGTGCCCGGACCGGTCAGGTATTGCGGGCCGGTGGCGCAGCCGGCCAGTACGGCGGCGGCGACGGCGAGCGCGAACAGATGGATCTTCATGACATTCAACCTCCCGGCAGGGCAAAGGTGTTCAGAGCCGGCGGTGCCCCCGGACGCGTGGTGGTTACCGTCACGACGACGAATCGCCCCGGCGGCAGCCTCACCTCGCCAATCGCGGACGCATCCGCTGCTCCTATACGTAGTATATCATCGGCGGGCCGCGGCAGACTCGCTATTCCGATGGTGTGCGGCAACGCGCGCCACATGCGCGTGTCGGCCTGCGTGACGATGGTGGCCGCCGCCGGCACCACGACCTGCGCCAGCGCGCCGAAGATGCCTCCGCTGTCGGAGCCCTTCTGCAGCTCCACCTGTACCAGCACCCGGATGACGGCCGCCACCACCGCCTTGAACACCACCCCGTCGTAGCCGGCACGGAACTCGGTCGCCACGTAGCGGTCCAGGTGCAGCAGCGGCTCGGTCTCGGTGGTGCGTCCGTTGGCACGGATGGTCAGGCTGCCGTACGCGGGCGTACCCGCATACAGGGTGGGCAGCGCCGTGCCGACGGCGATCAGGCCGTGCTCGGTGGGCACAAAGACGTCGAACCGGAACTCCTCCAGGCGCGGCCCAAGGCCATCCTCGTGGATCACCCACACCCGGTCGCTCTCCGTCCTGCCGCCCTGCGCGATGCGTTCGGCCGCCGCGAAGTCGGCGAGCGCATGGCGGTTGCGGCGCCCGTCCACCGCCACCGCGTCGCGCAACAGGTTGGAGGCGCGGTTGGCCTCGCCGGTGGCCAGCCGGAACACCCCGTGCAGCCAGTCGGTGAACGGGTTGCGCAGGCCCCGGTACTCGCCGAGCGACTCGACCGCGGCCAGCCGCCGGGCGACCGGACCGTCCGGATCCATCACCTCCGCCGCCGCCTCGTCGATTTCCTCCCGGTGCCGCTGGCGCGCTTCCTCGTCTTCGCTGGCGGTCAGCGCGCTCACCTTGACCGCGAGCTGGTCGACCGCGTTGTCCTGCCGCTGCGCGGCACGATTGAATTCCACGCGCGCGCGGTCCGCGTCGCCGGCCGCCAGCGCGCCGAGCGCCTTGTAGGTGTTGACCAGGACGCCCTCGTAGATGGTGCCGTGGTAGGACAGCGCCAGGTCGCTGGCAATGAGGCTCAGTCCGACGCCGAGCACGTCGTCGACGGATGCGACCTCGTCCGACTTCCACAGCAACTGCCCCTCGGCGCGGTCGAGCGCCACCCGCGCGGCGTCGTGGCGCTGCTCGTTGCGCAGCGCGCTGCCGGCGTGCAGCGAGGTGAGCAGGTTGTCCGCCTGGTAGTCGAGCCCGGTCGGACCGCCGAGCAGAGTGCTCGCTGCCGCGAACTCGCCGGCGCGGTAGTGCTCCATGAATTCGGCCGTCTGGACTACGTCGGAGACGCCGACACACCCGGTCAACATCGCCAGCGCCGCCAACACCGCCAAGCCGGCGGCCGCGACCGTTCGTTGCGCTCTCATGTTGTTGAATCGGTTCCTCTGTCTGTCCACTAATGTATGTGTTTCGAGACCGGTCAGCCATGCCCATGGAGCGCGTCGTCCGGGTTCGCCGCGCCCCGTGCGAACACCGCTCCCGGTAACGCCATCGGGTAGAACAGCAGGCCCGATACCGGCTTCGGGTAGAAGAAGGTGGACTTGCGCGGCATCCGCTCGCCCGCGGCCGCGACGGCCAGGACATCGTCCAACGCGGTCGGACTCATCAGCAGCCCCACGTCGGCCCGGCCCGCGTCGACCGCCGCCAGCGCCTCGCCGGCGCTGTGCGTGTAGCTCACCCGCTCGCCGGCGTCGAACTCCTCCTCGCTGACCCCGAAGATGCGCCGGAGCACCAGGTCGTTGAGCACGTTGACCCCCAGCCTGAGCCAGCGCGGTGATGCGCTTCCGGCGCTACCCGCGGCCACCACGCCGTCGCGCAGGGTGGCCGCCAGGAACGAATCGCTGCCGCGCACGTACACTCCCAACGTGCGCTCCTCCGTCCGCGTGGCTGCTAGGTCGTCCAGCCAGCGCCGCTCGGCCGCGGCCCGGCCGCCATCGGCATGGCGGTACCGGCGCACGGCGAAGCGCTCGGACAGGCGCCGCTCCAACGCCCGCGGGTCGCCGACGGGGAGCCCGTGCAGCAGGCGATGGATCGGCAGAATGGTCAACTCCTGGTGCTCGGCGTTGACCAGGAACATGAGGATGAACTCCCACGGTGCGTGCGCTCCGGCATCCGGGTGGCGGCGGCGCATCTCGTTGCGGTAGTGCAGCATGGTCTGGTAGCGGTGGTGGCCGTCGGCGATGTAGATCGGTTGCCGGCAGAGGGTTTGCGCGATCGCTGCCAAGCTCGTCCGGTCGGCGAGCCGCCACAGCCGGTGCCGGACACCCCGCGGGTGTTCGTCCACGGGGCGTTTGCCGCGAGGACGCCTGTCGCCCTCGTGCTCGTCCGGCGGGCGCTCGGTGTGATCGATCATCGGCGGCGGCGCCGTGGCCTGCTCCAGCAGCCGGTCCACGACGCCGTCCGGCTCGCGGTAGATCGACCAGATGTACTCCGTCTGCACCTTGCAGGCGCGCGTCAGCCGCAGCCGGTCCTCTACCACGCCGCCCATCACCTGTTCGTGCGGCAGGATGGCGCCGGCGGAGTACTCGTGCAGCCGCACGCGGCCGATCAGCCCGGTGACGCGGCGGGAGCCTGCCGCGGGCGCCTCGAAGCTCTGCTCGTATACCCAGAACGCCGGCTGCGCGGCGGCGCGCAGCACCCCGCGCGCCTGCCAGTCGTCGAGCGTGGCCGCGGCGCGCGTGTAGCGGTTGTCGGCGGCCGTGTCGCCGGCGTGCTGCCTGCCGAGCGTCAGCCGTACCACGTTGTACGGATGCCGCGCGTGGTACGCCTCCTGCATCGCCGGCGAGATCACGTCGTACGGCGGCGCCAGGCAGTCTCCGATCTGCCCGACCCGGCTTGCATCGTAGTGCAGCGCGCGCAACGGCAGCACCTCGTTGGCGGCGGTTGCCATGCCGCATCGTGCCGCGGACGCCGCCGGACCGGCAAGACGGGCAGCAGCGGACCATACTGCTGCCGTGGTTGCGTATAGTCGATGCCGTCGAAGCTCGCACGGTGCGCACCGGCGCAGCAATGCGCTATGTTGCCCGCAGCGTTGTGATGGACCGCCACCCTGAACCGCTGCTCGCGGCGGCACGTGAGCTGCACCGCAGCCTGGCCGCGCTGCGGTTCGCCGCACCCGTGCACACCGTGTACGACCCGCTCGACTATGCCTGGTGCGGATTCCGCGCCTACGTCGAAGCGCATGCCCCGCGCCGCGCCCGCGTCCTGTTCCTGGGCATGAACCCGGGCCCGTTCGGCATGGCGCAGACCGGCGTGCCGTTCGGCGAGGTGCGGGCGGCGCGCGACTGGCTCGGCATCGACTGCGCGGTGCGGGCGCCGGCCCGCGAGCACCCCCGGCGCCGCATCCAGGGCTTCGCGTGCCCGCGCAGCGAGATCAGCGGCGCCCGCCTGTGGGGACTGTTCCGGGACCGCTTCGGCACGCCGGCGGCGTTCTTCCGCGACCACTTCGTGGTCAACTACTGTCCGCTGATGTTCGTCGAGGCATCCGGCCGCAACCGCACCCCGGACAAGCTGCCGGCCGCCGAACGCACGCCCCTCCTGACGCGCTGCGACCGCCACCTGCTGGCCGCGGTCGAGCACCTGGCCCCGCGCTGGCTGGTCGCGGTCGGCGCATTCGCCATGCGCGCCGCCGAGCGCGCGCTACGTCCGCTGGCGGACCATGAGCGCCCGCGCACCGTACGGATTCTGCACCCCTCACCGGCCAGCCCGGCGGCCAACCGCGGCTGGCCGCAGGCGGTCACCAACGCGCTTATCGCCGCCGGCATCTGGTCGTTGGATGCGCTCTGAGAACGCTCACGCTTGTCGTCGTGCCGCCACTGGAATTCGGCGAGACGGTTCGAATGCGCGGCGGCGGGGCGACGACTCGGCCGAGCGTCTACCTTTCGACGCCGGAGAAACAATCGATCAGCTCGTCGCGGACTTGGTAACTTGAGAGCAGCCTGTGATTCCAGAGCTGAAAGGCGGCGGTTCTCGCGCCCACGCCGTACCGCTTCATGATGCGCGCGAAAATTCCCCACTGAGCAGCCGAGTCGAGGTGTCCGGCCTCTTCAAGCAGCGCTTGCTCCGGTAACAGCAACTCTGCCGCGAACGCCCCTGAACGCCGTCTCGTCCAAGGCTGCGCGAAGGTGCTGGAGGCGGCTCCGAGAGTGTCTTCGCGAAAGGAATCCATCAGCAGGTGGCCCAGGGCGCGGGCCGACTCGAATCGGCGCCCCCACGGCGCCTCGGTACGCGGTGTCCGGTTGATCACGACGACTGCGCCGAGCCCCTGTCGGAAGCCAACCAACATCCTCTCCCGGAGGCACTCCACTCCAGAGTCGATCACCTCGGCGCCCAGTTCCCTGAGTCGCTCCTCGACGTCTTCGATCGGCTTTCCATCCAGACCGAGATGATGTCGAACCACGCTGGCGGCGTGGTGCCCCGACGACTCCGCACGATCGCCGCTCGCCGCTGCATCGCGTGCAGTCGCTCGCAACCCGTCGGCGAAGTTCGTCTCCCTGCCGGTCTCCCGATCCAGTCGCCACACCTGGCTACGCAACGGTTCGGAAAAGCCCGGTGGCAGGTCCCGCAGCACTTGGGTGATGACGCTGCCACCAGCATCCTCGCCATCTGCTGGAAGGCCGAGGCCTTCGCGGAGGCCGGCTTCCGTGTTCGTATCCGTCCACTCGTACAGCACGCGCGGGTCGATCCCGGTGTAGGCGTGCAGTTTCTCGTCGAAGCGAGACTCCCGCTCGCGAAGCGGGTCACTCAGGTGCACCCACGGATACAGGCCTACCAGATCCTCACGCCGAAGCCACTCGGCTACGAACCTGGCGAACTCGGCGAGGACCTCCTCTCCAGCGTACCACTCAAGAATCTCCTGACCGCTCTCCGAAAGGAACCGAGGGGCATGATCGCCTGGGAAATTGGCCGGCCCCCACTCGATGACCAACCGATCGCCGCTACGGACGAGGGATATGTTCGGTAACCGGGCGCCATCCGCCCCGGCGGACAAGAAGTGTCGCGTCCACCACAGCTCGCGGGCGTCAAACCACCGATCTTCCGTAATTCCGGCCGGCGGCGCGGTGTCTCCCCAGTCGCGAAGAGTGTCGCGCACCGAGTTGCGCGGCGGAAAGCACCCGGGCCTTTCCTCGAACTCGATGAACGTCCAGGATCGCACCAGCCAATCCACCAGGGGAGCAAGCGGGACGTTGATGTCCGCTCGAATGGAGTGCGCTCCGTCCAGAATGTTCTCACACAGGTTCGTACCGCTCACCCAGATCGCCAGTTGCGCCCATGCTGTCCGTTCGGGGAGATAGCGACGCTCCCAGGTGGGCGAGAGCGGGAGAACCTCCAACGCCAAGTCGTTGCGGTTTCCAATCAACATCTTCAGCCGAGCCGCTTCACCGCCCTGCGATATTCCGCGGCGGTAATCCTTCCCTGGTCTCGGAATCGTCTTAGAACCTGTGCTGGAATGTACGAAGTCGGATAACCGTGGAACTCGACGTCACCGCATACCTCCCTGGTCATTCGAGCAGTGAAGAACTCAAGCCCCCGTGCGTGGCGCCGAACGGCGAACCGCTGCGATGTCGGTGAAGCGGGGTCTCTTGCGATCGAATCCTGCAACAGCGTCGCCCTCTCCCGCGGCGACATTCTCGGGCAAGGCTCCTTGTCAGGCCGCCACCGTGGGGGCCCGGCTTCGGTGGTCTCCGTCTTATGTGCTGAATTCGGGAAGTAGTACATCTGCCCTCCCATGTCTCGATCCCGTTGTCCGCCGTTCCGAATTGGCGGCACAAACCCCAACGCCCCCAAGACGCGAGCGCCAAACCGCACCCAATCGACGGGGGAGCGTTGGTACGATGGCAGACATCATACGCGTACAGCCTGGGTAGTGACACCATCCGGCTCAGCTGGCCAGTGGGCTTCAGCGGGCGATGCACCGGGAACCGGGCGCCCGCCTCTTGCCGCCCCGGCCCGTCCGCGCACGGCGGGTGGACGCAAGCAATTGCGACCCCGTCGCTGGAAGCCGGTGGACGCTGGCGTCTGGGATTGACCATATTGCCGTATTCCACTATGGTACGTGCTCGGCGGCGCAGCTTGCTCGGCTCGCGCGCTTGCCGTGCACCACGCGCAGCGCTTGCCGGAAGCCACGTAAAGCGTCGTTCCCTACGCTCGCGGTCTTTGTATATTTGCTTACCCGTTTGGAGGTTTTCCGTACCGCTCGGCCGGAGCGCTGAAATGAGATTCTCTACCGTTCCCCCACCGCAGGGACTGTACCATCCCGCGTACGAGCACGAATCGTGCGGCATCGGCTTCGTCGTCGACATTCAGGGCCGCCGATCGCGCACGCTGCTCGACCAGGCGCTCGACGTGCTCTCGCACCTGAACCATCGCGGCGCACGCGGCTCCGAGCCCAACACCGGCGACGGCGCCGGCGTCCTGCTGCAGATCCCGCACGCCGCGCTGCAGCTCCTCGCCGGCGCGGCGGGATGCGTGCTGCCGGAAGCGGGCGCCTACGGGGTTGGCATGTGCTTCCTGCCGGTGGACGCGGCGCTGCGCCGCCGGATCATGAACATCGCCGCCGAGGTGGTCGCCGAATTCGGCCAGACACTGCTCGGCTGGCGCGACGTACCGACCGACGGGAGCAGCCTTGGGCGCAGCGCGCTTGCCGTACGGCCCCACGTCAGCCAGCTCTACATCGGGCGCGGCGCCGGCGTGGACGACGACCAGACCTTCGAGCGCCGCCTGTACGTGATCCGCAAGGTGCTGGAGAACCGGGTTCACGCCGCGCTGCCCGGTGCCCGCGGCCAGTTCTACGTCGCCAGCCTCTCGCACCGCACGGTGGTGTACAAGGGCATGCTGACCACCCCGCAGTTGCGCAGGTTCTACCCGGAGCTCGATCATCCCGCCATGGAGACGGCGATCGCCCTGGTGCACTCGCGGTTCTCCACCAACACCTTCCCGAGTTGGGACCGCGCGCATCCCTACCGCTACCTGATGCACAACGGCGAGATCAACACCGTGCAGGGCAACGAAAACTGGATGCGCGCCCGGCAGGAGTTGTTTCGTTCGGAACTGTTCGGTGACGATCTGGCCGCCACGCTCCCGGTGATCGACCCCGACGGCAGCGATTCCGCCAAGCTGGACAACACGTTCGAGCTGTTGGCGCTCGGCGGGCGCTCGCTGGCGCACTCCTTCATGATGCTGATCCCGGAGCCGTGGGCCAATCACGAGAGCATGAGCGCCCGCAAAACGGCATTCTACGAGTACCACGCAACCCTGATGGAAACCTGGGACGGCCCCGCCTCGGTGGCGTTCACCGACGGCATCCAGGTGGGAGCGGTGCTCGACCGCAACGGCCTGCGCCCGTCGCGCTACTGCGTGACCAAGAGCGGGCTGGTGATCCTGGCCTCGGAAGTCGGCGTGCTCGACCTGCCGGCGGACGAGATTCTGCGCAAGGACCGGCTGCGTCCGGGACGCATGCTGCTGGTCGATACCAGCGAAGGGCGCATCATCGACGACGCCGAGCTGAAGAGCGAGATCTCCGGTGCGCACGACTACGCCGGCTGGCTGCGCGACAATCTCGTGCACCTGGACGACCTGCCGGCCGGTGCGCAGCCGCCTGCCATCGGCGCCGCGGACCTCGCACGGCAGCAGCGTGCCTTCGGCTATACGTTCGAGGATCTGCGCATGATCCTGGAGCCGATGACGCGCAACGCGATCGAGCCGGTCGGGTCGATGGGCAACGACGCTCCCCCGGCGGTGCTGTCGGACGAACCCAAGCTCCTGTACAACTACTTCAAGCAACTGTTCGCACAGGTCACCAATCCGCCGATCGACGCCAACCGCGAGGAATTGGTTACCTCCACCATCACGACCATCGGCGCCGAGGGAGACCTTCTGCACGCCACGCCGCGGAGCTGTCGCCAGGTACGGCTGGAGAGCCCGGTGCTGTCGCTCGAGGAACTGGAGCAGTTGCGCGCGCTCGACGGCTCCGCCGGCCCCCATCGCTCGGCTACCCTGGCGATACGCTACCCGGCAGCCGGCGGCGGCGGCGCGTTGCGCGGTGCCCTCGACCACCTGTTCGCGGCGGCCGACTCCGCAATCGCCGCCGGGACCGACATCCTGATTCTGTCCGACCGCGGCATCGACGCCGCGCAGGCACCCATTCCCGCGTTGCTCGCCACCTCGGCGCTGCACCATCACCTGATCCGCAACGGCACGCGCACCAGGGTCGGTCTCGTGGTGGAGTCGGGCGAGCCGCGCGAAGTGCACCACCTGGCCACGCTGATCGGCTACGGAGCGGGCGCGATCTGTCCCTACCTCGCATACGAAACCATCGACGCCGCTCTCGAAGAGGGGCTGTTCCCCGGCTCCAATGCCGCCGAGGCCAACGGCGACTACTACACCGACGGCGAGGGTATCGACGACCCGCGCGGCCACACCGCCAAGTACAACTACCGCAAGGCGCTGCTCAAGGGCATCGTGAAGGTGCTCTCCAAGATGGGCATCTCCACCATTCAGGCCTATCGCGGCGCGCAGATTTTCGAGTCGGTGGGCATATCACGCGAAGTGGTGGAACGCTACTTCACCGGCACCGCGGCGCGCCTGTCCGGCATCGGGCTCGACGAGATTGCGGCCGAGACCGCCGCCCGGCACATGCGCGGATACGCCGCGCGGGCGGAGGTGAACGGCGCCCTCGACGTCGGCGGCGAATACCAGTGGCGCAACGACGGCGAGCACCACCTCAACAACCCCGCCACCATCCACAAGCTGCAGCAGGCGTGCCGCGACGGCGATTACGGCAAGTTCAAGGAGTACAGCGCGCAGGTGGACTCGCAGCAACAGAAGCTCGCCACCCTGCGCGGGCTGCTCGACCTGCGCGCTCACGGCAGCCCGGTACCGCTCGACGAGGTGGAGCCGGTATCCACCATCGTGAAGCGCTTCAAGACCGGCGCCATGTCGTACGGCTCCATCAGCAAGGAGGCGCACGAGACCCTGGCCATCGCCATGAACCGTATCGGCGGCAAGAGCAACACCGGCGAGGGAGGCGAGGATCCGGCGCGCTACGTACCCGACGCCAACGGCGACTCCCGCAACAGCGCCATCAAGCAGGTGGCATCGGCGCGCTTCGGGGTGACCAGCGAGTACCTGGTCAACTCCCAGGAACTGCAGATCAAGATGGCGCAGGGCGCCAAGCCCGGCGAGGGCGGCCAGTTGCCCGGCTCCAAGGTGTACCCGTGGATCGCCGAGGTGCGCCACTCCACACCCGGGGTCGGCCTGATCTCGCCCCCGCCGCACCATGACATCTACTCGATCGAGGATCTGGCCGAACTGATCCACGATCTCAAGAACGCCAACAGTGGTGCCCGTATCAACGTCAAGCTGGTGTCCGAAGTGGGCGTGGGCACGGTGGCGGCGGGCGTCGCCAAGGCGCACGCCGACGTGGTGCTGATCAGCGGCGCCGAGGGCGGCACCGGCGCGTCGCCGGTGTCCAGCATCAAGCACGCCGGCCTGCCGTGGGAGCTTGGCATCTCCGAGACCCACCAGACGCTGCTGCTGAACGACCTGCGCAGCCGCATCGTGGTGGAGGCGGACGGCCAGTTGAAGACCGGCCGCGACGTGGTCATCGCCGCGTTGCTCGGCGCCGAGGAATTCGGCTTCGCCACCGCGCCGATCATCGTGATGGGCTGCATCATGATGCGCGTGTGCCACCTCAACACCTGTCCGGTGGGCGTGGCAACCCAGGATCCCGAACTGCGGGACAAGTTTACCGGCGACCCGGCGCACGTCGTGCACTTCATGGAGTTCGTCGCCGAGGAGGTGCGCGAGCTGATGGCCGGCCTCGGCTTCCGCACCGTGAACGAGATGATCGGCCGCGTCGACTGCCTGGAGCCGCGCCGCGCCATCGACCACTGGAAGGCGCGCGGCATCGACCTGACGCCGCTGCTGCACCGGCCCGACGTGGACCCGTCGGTGGGTACCTACTGCCAGGTGGCCCAGGACCACGGCCTCGACCTGGCGCTCGACAACACCAAGCTGATCGACCTCGTGCTGCCGCAACTGGAGCGCGGCGAGACGGTCCGCGAGACCCTGCGCATCGGCAACCCCAACCGCGTGGTGGGCACCATTCTCGGTAGCGAGATCACGCGCCGCTACGGCGCCGAGGGGTTGCCGGAAGACCGGGTGCAACTTACTTTCTCCGGATCGGCCGGGCAGAGCTTCGGGGCGTTCATCCCGCCCGGGCTGACGCTGATCCTGGTCGGCGACTCCAACGACTACATCGGCAAGGGACTGTCGGGCGGCAAGATCATCGTCAAGCCGCCCGCCGGCAGCACGTTCGCTCCGGAAGAAAACGTGATCATCGGCAACGTCGCCTTCTACGGCGCCACCAGTGGGTCCGCCTACGTCAACGGCGTCGCCGGCGAGCGGTTCTGCGTGCGCAACAGCGGCGCCCACGCGGTGGTGGAGGGCGTTGGCGACCACGCCTGCGAATACATGACCGGCGGCCGCGTGGTGGTGATCGGCAGCACGGGCCGCAACTTCGCGGCCGGGATGAGCGGCGGCATCGCCTACGTGCTCGACCTCGACGGCGACTTCCGAGAGCACTGCAATACCGAGATGGCCGACCTGGTGGCGCTGGAAGACGGCGATGAAGTCGCGGAAGTACGGCACATGATCGAGCGCCACCTGGTGTATACCGGCAGCCCAAGGGCACAGCAGGTGCTCGGCCACTGGGACGAGATGGTGAGCCGCTTCGTCAAGGTGTACCCGCGCGACTACCGCCACGTGCTTGAGGCGCTCGCGCGCGTCCGTAGCGAAGGGCTGACCGGCGACGAAGCGGTGATGGCGGCGTTCGAAGAAAACGTGCACAGCCTGGCACGTATTTCGGGCAACTAGGAGGCTGTCGAATTGCGACAGCCTCCTAGTCGAACGGACGGGATGGGCCAAAAGCGGCGCCGGCAGGCGGCGGTTTTGGGGCGCTAGTCGAATCCGTTACCGACAGATCATGGGGAAGCCAACCGGATTCAAGGAAATCGAACGCAGCCTGCCGCCCGACCGGGATCCGTCCGCGCGCGTCGGTGACTGGGGCGACTTCCACGGCCACGCGGGCGACGAACAACTGCGTGCGCAGGCATCGCGGTGCATGGACTGCGGCACCCCGTTCTGCCACACCGGCGACGGCCGCGCCGACACCCGCCAGACGGTCGGCTGCCCGCTCAACAACCTGATCCCGGAGTGGAACGACCTGGTGTATCGCGGGCTGTGGCGCGACGCGCTCGACCGGCTGCACAAGACCAACAACTTCCCCGAGTTCACCGGCAAGGTGTGCCCGGCGCCGTGCGAGTCGGCGTGCGTGCTGGCCATCATCGAGCCGGCCGTGACCATCAAGAACACCGAGTGGGCGATCATCGAACGCGGCTTCGAATCCGGCTGGGTGGAGGCGGCGCCGCCGGCCGTGCGCACCGGCAAGCGGGTAGCGGTGGTCGGCTCCGGCCCCGCGGGGTTGGCGTGCGCCGATCAGCTCAACGGGGCCGGCCACTTGGTCACGGTGTACGAGCGCGCCGACCGCATCGGCGGCCTGCTGATGTACGGCATCCCCAACATGAAGCTGGAGAAGCCCCTGGTGGACCGGCGCGTCGACCTGATGCGGCGCGCCGGCGTCGAGTTCCGCACCGGTATCGAAGTCGGTCGCGACCTGTCCGGGCCCGACCTGCGCGAGCAATTCGACGCGGTCGTGCTGTGCTGCGGGGCCACCAAGCCGCGTGACCTGCCGATTCCGGGGCGTGAGCTGGACGGCGTCCACCAGGCGATGGAGTATCTCACCGCCAACACGCGCTGGCTGCTCGACGGCGCCCGCGGGCGACCGCCGATCGACGCCGCCGGCAAGGATGTCCTGGTGATCGGCGGCGGCGACACCGGCACCGACTGCGTCGGCACCGCCATGCGCCAGGGGTGCCGTTCCCTGACCCAGATCGAGATCGTCCCCGAGTTCCCGGCCAGTCTGCCCTGGCCGCAGTTCGGGCGCACCTCGCTGCCCGACTACGGACAGGAAGAGGTGGCCGCGGTGCACGGCGCCGATCCGCGCGGCTACAGCGTGACCGCGGAGCGATTCACCTCCCACGCCCCGAGTGGTGGCGGCAACGGCGTGACGCATACCCGCCTGGTCGACGTCGACTGGCGGGAGGGACGTCCGCAGCCGGTCAGCGGCAGCGCGCGCGCCGTTCCCACCGGGCTTGTCCTGCTTTCGATGGGGTTCCTGGGCCCCGAGGACACCCTCCTCGACCAATTCCGCCTGGAGCGGGACGAGCGCAGCAACGCCAAGGCGGAATACGGCAAGTTCTCGACCAACCTGCCCGGCGTATTCGCGGCCGGCGACGTACGGCGCGGTGCCAGCCTGGTGGTCTGGGCGATCATGGAGGGCCGCGGCGCCGCCCGTGAGTGCGACCGCTACCTGATGGGAACTACCCTGCTGCCCTAGCGGCAGCCCCGATCGCTGGAGCGCCTGCGCCGGTCAGCCGCTGATGCGGCGTAGCGGCAGACGCAACGAGAAGCTCGCGCCGGGCCCGTCGATGTTGTTGGCCGCGGCAATGGTGCCGCCGTTCGCCATTACCACCGCGCGCGCGATCGCCAGGCCAAGGCCGCTTCCCTTGGCGGCTGCCCCCGCATCGGCCGTCGGCTTGCCGCGGTAGAAGCGCTCGAATACGTGCGGCAGGTCGGTGGCCGCGATGCCCGGCCCGCGGTCGCTGATGCGGATTGTCGCCCAGCCGTGGTCGTCGGCGCCGCTGATGACGACTTCGCGGCCGCCGGCCCCGTAGAGGATGGCGTTCTGCATGACGTTGTCCACCGCGATCTCCATGCCCGCCAGGTGCAGTTCCAGGTCACCGTCGGCGGGCGCCAGGTCGACCGAAATCGCAACACCCGCTCGCGCGGCATGGCGCGCAAAGCGCCGCTCGGCGCCGCGCACCAGTTCGCCGAGCGTCACCCGCATCGCGTGGTTGCTGAATGCGCCCGCCTCCAGCCGCGACAGGTTGAGCAGATTCTCCACGATCCACTCCATGCGCTCGATCTGGTGGCGGCTGTCGTGCAGAAACTCGATGCGCGTCGGAGCGTCGATGCCGCGGCCGCGTTCCTTCCGGTCGCCTGCCGCCACCCCTTCGCCGACCGTCACCGGTGCCGCCGGCGCGGCTTCGGCCCCCGGCCCGCGTCCGTTGTCCAGCGCCGCCCGAGCCGCGTCCGTGGGCGGGCCATCCGCGTGGGGTGCGCCGCCGTGCCCCGCATCCTGCCTTGCGCCGCGCAGCAACAGTTCGTTGAAGGTCTTCAGGGCGGTCACCGGCGTGCGCAGTTCGTGCGAAGCATCGGCCACGAAGCGGCGCAACACGTCGCGCTCCTGGCGCAGATCGCGCACCGTCGATTCCAGCTTGCCCGCCATGGCGTTGAACTGCCGGCCCAACTCGCCGATCTCGCCGCTCCCGGTAGTGGGCGCGCGCGCCGCCAGGTCGCCCGTCCCCATGCGCATTGCAGAGGCGGTAAGACCCTCGATCGGCGCGGTCAGGCGCCGTCCGAATACCAGCCCGAGCAGGGCAGCGAGCACGGTGGCGGCCAGGGCCGCTATGATGAACGGCCCGATGATCGTCTCCAGCGCCTCGTTGTGGACGTCGGGGCTGCGCGCGATCTCCACGTAGCCGATCGGGCTGGCGGGGTCGCCGATCGGTTCGAGGTGGGTGATGCGCATCGGGTCGTCGGGCACTGCGCTGCCGGTGGTGGCAACCGGTTGTGCCAGCGGCCCGTCATACTCACGGAACTCGATCAGGCTGCCCCACAGCCCGCTGCGCCGTCGCACCACCATGATCTGGGTATCGGCGAGCCCCTGCAGCGCCGGCAGCGAGCGTAACTGGCTGGCGCGCCGGGCGGGGTCGGCCGATACCCGGATCCAGAACATCTGCCGCACCATCGAATTGCCGGAAGGAAACGTCGCCACCACCCGCACCCACTCGTGATCGGACCCGTCCTGCGGCCCGGAGTCGGCCAACACCCGGTGTGCGCGGTCCATGATCCGGATGCGCGAGTCGCTCATGAATGCCGACGTCTGGGCCAGTTCCAGCAAGGACAGCGGCCGCACCACCGGCACCATCAGGGGGCGCGCCTGGCGCGCCACCGTGGAGGCATTGGACTGCAGGTAGGCGGCCTCGCGCCGCTCCACGAAGTGCTTCAGCAACGCGCCGGAGAAGCCGCCCACGATGCCGATCGCCACCATGGCGATGAGGATGAAGCTCAGCACCAGGCGCGCACGAATGGAAAGGAACGGCAAGCCGCCGGCGGCCGCCATCAGATCGCTCCTACCATGGCTGCACTACATGATACCGGCCCGCACCGGCCGCCGGCCAGTTCGGCCCCGGCAGTTCGCCGTGCCCCCGCTACTGCGGCGGCCGGCTCGAGAACTTGTAGCCGTGGCCGCGCACGGTGACGAGACGCCGGGGATGGGTGGGATCGCGCTCCAGCTTCTCGCGCAGATGGCGCATGTGCACGTCAACGGTGCGATCGTAGCCCACCTCGGCATGATAGCCCCACACTGCTTCCAGAATCTGGTCGCGGGTAACCGGGCGGTCGGGATGGGAGATGAGGTAGCGCAGCAGCCGAAACTCGGTCGGGGTCAGATACACGATCTCGCCGGCCCGGAACACCTGCAGCAACTCCAGGTCAATGGTCACGTCGTCGAACACGATCTTCTCGTTGCTGCTGCGCTGCGCCAGCTCGCCGTAGGCGCGGCGCAACAGCGCGCGGATCCGTGACAGCAGCTCCCGCAACCGGTACGGCTTTACCACGTAGTCGTCCGCGCCCAACTCGAACCCTAGCACCTTGTCCACCTCTTCGTCACGCGCGGTCAGCATCAGAATCGGTTGCCGGAACCCCTCCTGGCGGAGCCGGCGGCACAGGTCGAAGCCACTGGTGTCGGGCAGCCGGATGTCGAGAATGATCAAGTGCGGGCCCTGCTCTGCGACCAGCTCGTAGCCGGTGGCGCCATCGCCCCCGCACAGCACCACGTAGCCCTCCTGCTCCAGGGCGAAGCTCAGTCCCTTGGCCACCGCCGAGTCGTCTTCGATCAGGACAATACGTTCTTCGTTCATGCCTATCCCCCGCGCCAGCCCAATGCCGCCGCATCGCCCCCGCGCAGTGCGGCGGCCAGGTGGCGCGGCACCACGGCGCGCACCCGGTAGCCGTCCGCCCTCGCCTCCTGGCGCTCGATGTGCCCCGCCGCCCGCACCACGCCCAGCAGCGCCGACCTGCTGTACGGAACGTCGAACGCAACCCGCACGTGGCCTTCCGCAAGGCGCCCGCGCAGCGCCGCACACAGGTCGCCGATCCCCTCGCCGGTAACCGCGCTGACCGCCACCGCCCCCTCCAGGCCGAGCCGCAACGGCGAGCCGCGATCGACCAGGTCGATCTTGTTCAGGATCGACATGCGGGGAATGTCGCCGGCGCCGATCTGCGCCAGCACGTCCACCACCGCCCGCTGCTGCTGCAGGTGGCGCGGGTCGCTCGCATCGGCCACCAGCGCCAGCAGGTCGGCCTCCGTCACCTCCTCCAGCGTGGCCCGGAACGCGGCCACCAACTGGTGCGGCAGCTTCTGGATGAAGCCGACCGTGTCGGTCAGCAGCGCCTGCCGTCCGGCACCCAGATCCACCCGCCGCGTGGTGGGGTCGAGGGTCGCAAACAGCCGGTCCGCGGCGTATACGCCGGCACCCGTGAGCCGGTTCATCAGGCTGCTCTTGCCCGCGTTCGTGTAGCCGACCAGCGCCACCATGGTGCCGCCGGCGCGGTGGCGCTGCGCGCGGCCGTGGCGCCGCTGCCGCGAGAGCTGATCGATGCGCGCACGCAGCGTTGCAAGCCGGCGGCGAATCTGTCGCCGATCCGCCTCGATCTGCGTCTCGCCGGGGCCGCGCAACCCGACGCCCCCGCCGGCGCGCCCGCCGGCCTGCCGGGCGAGGTGCGTCCACAGCCGGGTCAGGCGCGGCAACCGGTACTCCAACTGCGCCAGCTCGACCTGCAGCTTGCCTTCACGGCTGCGGGCGTGGCGGGCGAACACGTCCAGGATCAGCGCCGTGCGGTCGATCGCCAACAGGTCGTCGCCGAGGATCCGCTCCACGTTGCGGAGCTGTGACGGCGACAGCTCTTCGTCGAACAGCACCACGTCGGCGCCGGCCTCGTGCGCCGCGGCCGCGACGTCCGCGATCTTGCCGGCACCGACATAGGTGCGCGGATCGGGCTGCCGGCGGCGCTGCCAGGCGCGCCCGGCCACGTGCAGTCCGGCACTGTCCGCCAGCCGCGCCAGTTCGTCGAGACACTGCTGCACGTCCCACTCCGGCGCCCGCTCCACCAGGCTGGCCGGGGCGGTGCTGCCGCTGCGCTCGTCCGCGGGCGCGCCGCCCGCGCTCACCTGCAGGCCGACCAGGAACGCGCGCTGGCGCCGTACTCCGCGTGCCCCGCTCATGCGCCGTTGCCCTCCGGCCGCAGCCACGCGCTGCCGCACACCTGCAC
>JAPPGB010000050.1:32911-86985 GCA_028821475.1 Spirochaetaceae bacterium | reverse complement strand
GTGCAGGCGGCTCCGAGCACCGGCGTTTCCGCGCCGGCCAGTACGCGCGCCCGGCGGAGCGCCGCCGCCGCCGCGGCGACGGCGGCGGCGCTGCTGACCACCGACGCCGGCACCGCGCCGAGCAGGTCGGCCAGCGACGCGCGGCAATACCGGTCGGTGGCCTCCAGGACCGTACGCGAGGAACCCGGCACCGCGTGCAGCCAACTCAGCGCGAGCGTACCGCCGGCCAACTCGATCACCGCCTGCTGCGGCGTCGCATGCAGCGAGCGTACGAGATCGGTCACCGCGGCCGCACCGCCTTCTCCCCCCACGCTGCAGCTTTCGTGCGCGACGCGCGCGGCTACCGGCGCGTGCGCCGGTGCCGGGTCATACTGCCCGGTACTGGCATCGACAGCCGTGTCCCCGGTGACCTGCCGCCACCGCCGGCGGCGGCGGCGGGAGCGGCGCTGCACCACCGACAGCCGCTGCGCGGCCGTCGGTTCCCGATGCGAGCCAATCCCCCGGCGCCCAGCCCGGAACCCCGACCACGACGCACATCGGTACCGCCGCAAGCCCGCGGGGCGAGCAACCGACCCGATCCCGCGCGTTCAGGAACCCGGCGCAATCGACAGACTCCTACGCCGCCGGTGCGCCGGCGGCGCTGGCGGCGGCGGGATCCGCGGGATTCACTTCCAGCCAGTCGCGCAGCGGCACGTCGCCCGGCTTCGGAGAAGTGTAGCCGTGGCCGCCGCTCGGGCTGGTGCCGAGCAACTGCCGCCGGATCGGGTCACTGCGCTCCAGGTAGTGCTCCACGGTCATGTCGTCGCGCGGACGCAGCCAGCGGTAGCTGTACCCGTAGAACAGCACCTTGCGCGGAAAGTCGGCGTAGTTCTCGGTGCCGGTGTGCCAGATGCGCCGGTCGAACAGCACGATGCCGCCGCGCGGCACCAGCACCTCGGTGGCGCCTGGAGGATCGACGTCGCGATGGTCGCGGTCCACCAGCGCATCCTTGAGGTGGCTGCCCGGCACGGCGCCGAAATTGCCGCGCCCCTTCACGCTGCAATCGGTCAGGAAGAACGCGACCTTCAGCGACACCCGCGGCCTCGGGTGCGATTCCAGCTCCGCGTTGAGCCGGTCGCTGTCCTGGTGCCAACCGCGGGTACCCGGCGGCGCTCCCTGCCCCGCCCCCGGACTCACCATCATGTGGGTGTGGTAGATCTGGATATTCCAACCCAGAATATCCACCACCTTCGGAAAGCTGGCCGGCCAGTCGACCAGGTCCAGGAACCGGTCGTCCTTGCCGAGGAAGTCGAACATGTTGATTTTGTCCAGTTCGGTAACCCCGCGCGCGCCGCGCTCGCCGGCCCATACCTTGTCGAACGCCTCCTCCAGTCCGTCGGTCACCGCTTCCGGCAGCACTGCGTCCAGAATCATGTAGCCGTCGCGTCCGAACGTCTCGCCCTCGGCAGGGGTCAGGCGATAGTCGAGCCAAGCGCCGCTCGCGGCTCGTTGGTTGAGCGAAACTGCTTCAGTCATGGTCATCTCCTCAGCCCAGAGCCCGATCGAACAGGTTGCGCGTGCCCAGGCCCGTGTTGGCCGCTTCGCCGTAGGCGTGGCGGAACAGGGACCGGCGCTTCCGAGGCATGGCGTCGAGCAGCTCGGGCGGCGGCTGCCACCAGTGAAAGCGGCTGCCGATGCCGTTGTACTGGTTGAAGATCGCCAGGCGCGGCACCTCCGCGTTGGTCCACGGACGGGCGCTGTGAGTGGTCGCCTCGCTGAACAAGATCACCGAGCCGGCCGGACAGGAGTAGGTGCTCCACAGCGGCGAGTCCTGGTCGTAGATCGACGGCGGCAGCGTGTACGCCGCCTTGTGACTGCCGGACACGAACAGCGTACCGCCGTCCCGCTCCTGCACCGCATTGAGTTCCCAGACGCAGCGCGTCAGCCCCGAGTACGCCTTGCCCGGAATGGCGCGGTACTCGTGCGAGTTACCCGGCAGCCGCCACACGCCGTTGCCGTTGTGCGGGCTGAACGTGCCCTGCCCCACCCCGCGGTAGAACAGGAAGCTGGTCTCGAAGCGGAACCCGTAGTGGTCCTCCCCGTCGAGGCGATGGTAGGCCAGGAACTCGTTGCAGAATCCGACCACCACCGGGTGATCGAGCAGCTTCTCGAGCGGCCCGGCGACCGGCGTGCGCTGGTGTTCCGGCAGCGACTCGGGCCGATCCTTGAGCCGATAGCAGAAGGCGCGCATCTCCTCCAACTCCGCCTCGTCGAGCACACCGGGGATGCACAACCAGCCCTGGGTGTCGAAGGTGAACTTCTGCTCCTCGGTGAGGGCAACGACGGGCACGCCGTCGGCGTTGGTGGCGCTCAACCGGCGCGCCTCCGGGCGCAGGTTGCCGAAGTTGTCCCAGTTGTCGTCGAACACGAACGGTGCCGCGCCGTCGACCGTGAAGGTGGACTGTCCCATGACGCCTCATTCTGCGCCGCCCGGCCCGCGTTATCAAGCCCATTCTCCAGTCTCGTCGGCCTGTTGACCGGGAGTCATACCTCGGTCATACTCACAGGCGATGAAGACGGCTGTATCGCTGCCGGAACACCTGTTTAGAAAGGCAGATGAGGTAGCCGGTGAATTGGGGATTCCGCGTAGCCGGCTGTTCGCCATCGCGCTCGAGCAGTTCCTCGTCAACCACCGCCAGCAGGCAGTGACCGAACGCCTCAACGCCGTGTATGGCGATCTACCCGCCCGGCAGTCGCAGGACGACATGGCCGCGGGGCTTGAGAGCCTGCGGAACCTGACTCGCGATGACTCGTGGTGAGATCTGGTGGGCGGATCTCGGCGTCCCTTTCGGCAGCGAACCGGGCTTTCGGCGTCCGCTCCTGATCGTTCAGGCAGACAGTTTCAATCGCAGTGGAATCGGGTCCGTGCTGTGCGTGCCGTTCACCACCAATCGGAGGCTGGCCGACGCGCCCGGCAACGTGCATCTGGACGCGGCCGAGTCGTTGTTGCCCAGAGACTCGGTGGTCGTCGTGTCCCAATTGACTTGCCTCGATCGCGCGCGACTGGTGGAACAGGCGGGAACACTGAGGCCAAGGCACCTCGCCGAAGTGGAGGCTGGGCTCCGGCTTGTGCTCGCGCTCTGAACGCCCTGCCGAGGTGGACAACCCGCGATGCCGGGCCGCCTGCGCGCAGTACGCGCGGCAGAGCTGTTCGACGTGGATCGCAGTGATCCGAGCCGCGGAGCCAGCACCGCGGCCACTCGCGAGGGCGTTGCGGGAGCATGCGGCCAGTGGTTAGCATTAGTCGCGATGGAACCTCTCACCACATCAGGCAACGTCAAGCAACGTCAAGGAGGAGGCACGGTCACGCGATGACCGGAACACGATGAGGGCCGGTGCGCAGCCAGGTTCCGCCCACGGGCATCCCGGCGTAAGCCTGTGTTATCCCGATGCTGCGCACGCGCCGAGCGGTGCTCGGCTCTCGCGTCAGGCCGCCGAGGACGTTGGGATCGCGGCGGTGCGCGAGCGGTTCGGGCTGCCGGAAGAGTTCCTGTACGAGTTGTGCCAGGACGTGGGAACCATCGGCTACCGGCAGAGCATCCTCGCCGACCTGCTGGGCTCGGACGAACTGTGCGCCGTGTTGCGGGAAGTGCGCCCGATGCTGCGCGAACTGGCCTACTTCCGTACCACGCGCAAGGAACAGAGTGCGCCGCTGCAGCAGGCGGTGTGGCGGCTGGGCGAGCTGGAAACCTACGTGTCCTGCCTGCAGCGGCTGGCCGACGCCGCCGCGCTGTCCGACCTGAAGTCGCCCGGTATGCAGGCCATGCTGGCGTTCGTGAAGCAGCGGCGCGAGGACCCGGTCTACCAGCGACTGGTCAAGGAGCTGCCGGCGTTGCGCGGCGGCCTCAAGCGGCGCGCCAGCGTCAGCATCGGCATCAACCTGGACGACCAGTTGCGACCGTCCGAGGCCACGCTGCTGGCAGTGCACGACGAGAAGTTCGCCGAGCGCCCGTTGCTGAGCCGCATCTTCGGTACGGCCAGCCCGTATCAGCCGGTCGCCAGCATCAAGCGGGTGGCGGCCATGGGCAGTCTGCTCGGCGACCTGGACCGGATTCTCGGCGCCGTGGCGCGCCCGCTCGCCAAGGCGCTCGGCCAGTACGTCCGCCTGCAGGTGCAGGACCTGCTGTCACTGGAACGGGAGATCGCGTTCTACCTGGGCGCCGCGGAACTGTTTCGCGCGCTGCAGGCGCGCGGCCTGCCGGTGTGCCGGCCGCGTTTGGCCGCCGCCGGCGAACGGCACCTGCAGGTGACCGGGCTGTACAACGTCAACCTGGCCCTCGGCGGCAGCGAGGCGGACGCACGCGCCATCGTCGGCAACGACCTGGACATGGCCGCCGGCGGGCGCATCCTGGTGCTCACCGGCCCCAACCAGGGCGGCAAGACCACCTTCACCCGTGCCGTCGGCCTGCTGCAGGTGCTTGCTCAGGCCGGCCTGTACGCTCCGGCCGCCGCCGCCACGGTCAGCCCGGCGGACGCGGTGGACACCCACTTCCCGGTGGACGAACCCGGCCACGCCGAGGGTGGGAGGCTGGCCGATGAGGCGCGCCGCTTGGCGTCGATCTTCTCCGCTGCCAGCCAGAGCAGCCTGATCCTGATGAACGAGTCGCTGGCCAGCACCAGTCCGAGCGAGAGCCTGTACCTGGCAGAGGACGTGGTGCGCGGCCTGCGCCTGCTCGGCGCGCGCGCGGTATTCGCCACCCACCTGCACGAACTGGGCGAGCGGGTCGACGCCATCAACCGCGAAGTGGATGGCGACAGCCGGCTGGTCAGCATGGTGGCCGGCATCGAGTCCGGCGACACCGGCAACGGCAGCAACGGCGAGGTGCGCCGCACCTACCGGATCCGGCCCGGCCCGCCGGTCGGCCTGAGCTACGCGCGCGACATCGCACGGCGCTACGGCATCAGCTTCGACGACATCCGCGCGCAACTGACCGCCAGGCAATCATCCACGCCGCCGGCGAACTGAGCCGGACACAACCTGAGCCCGGTCCCGCCGGCTCGGCAGGCGCTACGCGGCGAGCGCCGCGCCGTCGAACGTGTCGATCAACCGCTCGGTCGCGGCGTCGTACAGGTTACCGCGGCGGACGCGAAGGTGCACGCGCTGCCCGGGCCGCCACGGCGACACCGCCCCCGCAACGCGCGCCACCAGCTCCTCGCGGCGGCCCGCGAAGCGCAGGTGAACCAGGGTCGCCGCGCCCTGCGGCAGTACGGCGAATACCTCGAACAGGGGGCCCGCGTCCCCCTGCCGCCCGGCCGGCACCATCTCCAGGTCCTCGACGCGCGCGTTCAGCACCACCCGCTGGCCGTTGAACGCACCGCTCAGGTCGGGCAGCCGGAACGGGCGGTCCGGTGCCGCCGCCGCGGCCAGCAGCACGCCGCCGTCCGCGCGCGTGACCCTGGCGGGCACCAGGTTGGATTGCGGCAGGCCGGTCATCTCTGCCACCTGCAGCGTCTCGGGACGGTGATAGAGGTCGTCGGCACGCCCAATCTGGTGGACCACCCCGTCGAACATGACCGCAATGCGGTCGGCCATGGCGAACGCCTCGGACACGTCGTGGGTCACGTACAGGGAGGTGGCGCCGATGCGGCGCTGCAGCCGCTTCAGGTCGGTGCGCAGCGCCACGCGCAGCTTGGCGTCGACGTTGGACAGCGGCTCGTCGAACAGCAGCACTTCGGGCCGGCCGACCAGCATGCGCGCCAGCGCCACCCGCTGCTGCTGGCCACCGGAGAGCTGGCGCGGGTAGCGTTCCTCCAGGCCGGTCAGGTCGACCAGCGCCAGCGCCTGCTCCACCGCCAAGGCAATCCGCTCACTGGGCAGGCGCTGCGTCTTGAGCGGAAACGCCACGTTCTGCATGGCGGTCATGTGCGGGTACAGCGCGTAGTTCTGGAACACCATCCCCACCCCCCGGCGCGCCGGCGGCACGTCCACCGCCAGCGCCGCCGAGAACATGCAGTGGTCGCCGAACGTAATTTCGCCGTCCACAGGCCGTTCCAGCCCGGCGATGGCGCGCAACGTGGAGGTCTTGCCGCTGCCCGAAGCGCCGAGCAGCACCATGAATTCCCCCTCTTCCACGTGCAGGGCCAGGTTGTTCACCGCCAGCACCTGGTCGTAGCGAATGGTCAGGTCGCGAACCGTTATGCTCGGCATGGCTCTCCCGCGGCGCCGCTCACCAGCAGCCCAGCAGCCGGCGCAACAGCACGATCTGGCCCACGTGGTAGGAGTTGTGATCCGCCACCACCAGCGCCTCGCGCAGCAGCGTCTGCCCGGTGCCGTGGGCAAACGGCGTGTACAGGTCGGCCTCCGGATCGGACACCAGCTCCACCATCTCCGCGCGGTCGGCCAGGAACCGGTCGATGCTGTTCTGCCAGGCGCCGCCGGGCGGGCCGGCCGTGGCCGGCCAGTAGCCGTCCGGCCACTCCGGCGACACGTGCGCCGGATCGCGGCTGAATTCCAGGATGTCCCGCTGCGCGATGCGCAGGTGCTCCAGTTGCTGCCACAGCGACGTCTCCGCCCCCTCCGGCACGACCCCGCGCAGATCCTCGGGAACGTTCTCCACCGCCCGCTCGAACGGCACGTGCGCCCCGCGTCCCTGTAAGACCTTGACCAATTGCTCCCGTACCGCCACGTCGCTCATCGCACATAACATACTACAGCCCCCGGACGGGGAGGCGGGTGGGCTGCGGCCGGCCGGTCGCCGTACGTGGTGAGCGGCAACGCTCGAAGACAACCTACAACGCGTCGCAGCAGTGAGATGACCGTCCGGGACGGGTAGCTGCCCGACAGGGATTCGAACCCCGACGAACAGATCCAGAGTCTGTCGTGCTACCGTTACACCATCGGGCAGTGAACAGGGAGCAATATAGCACATGGGCGGGCACCGCGTCAGCATGGTGCCGGATAACGGGGGATAACGGGGATAACTGGATGACGCGTCCTCAGCGCGCTCGGTAGGCTGGCGGCATGCCGACCGGAACGCACAACGCACTTCCCGATCCGCGCAACGAGACGGTGCTGATCCACGTCAACGGCGAGCTGGTGCCGCGCTCCGAAGCGAAGGTTTCGGTGTTCGACTCGGGGTTCCTGGTCGGGGATGGCGTGTGGGAGGGGATCCGCCTGCACCGTGGCGTCCTCGTGCACCTCGACGAGCATCTCGACCGGCTGTTCCAGGGCGCCCGGGCGATCGGCCTCGACATCGGACGGAGCCGCGCCGAGCTGACGGCGGCGCTGCGGGCGACGGTCGACGCCAACCGAATGACCGGCGGCGTGCACGTGCGCCTGATGGTCACCCGCGGGATCAAGCGCACGCCTGCCCAGGATCCGCGTCTCACCGTGGGCGCGCCCACGGTGGTGATCATCGCGGAGCACAAGCGCGCCGACCCGCGGACCAGCGCGGCGGGCATCCGGTTGTTCACCTCCACCGTGCGCCGCGGTTCCCCCGACTACCTGGATCCGCGCCTGAACTGCCACAGCAAGCTGCACGAGGTGATCGCGCTCGTCCAGGCGCTCGAAGCGGGCTGCGACGAGGCGCTGATGCTCGACATCCACGGCTTCGTGAGCACCTGCAACTCCACCAACTTCTTCATGGTCAAGGCGGGGGCCGTGTGGACCTCCACCGGCCAGTACTGCATGAACGGCATCACGCGCGGCAAGGTGCTGGCAATCTGCCGTGCCGCGGGTATTCCGGCGCTGGAGAAGAACTTCTCGCTTACCGACGTGTACGACGCCGACGAGGCATTCGTCACGGGAACTTTCGGTGGGCTCACCCCCGTGGTGCAGGTCGACGGGCGCCGCATCGGCGACCAGTCCGGCCCCGGCGCCATGACCGGGCGCCTCAGGGATCTCTACCTGGCGGACATCGAGGCCAGCGTGGCAGGCCGCTCAGGACATCAGGACAGCAAGTAGGTAGCGGCGGAGCGCGGGCCCACCATCACGTTGAACTTCTCGGCGTACTCGACGCCGCACTCCCGGCCCACCGCGGCGCGCCGCTTGCGCAGGTTGTCCGCGGCGTTCTCCCAGTTGTAGACCGTGGCGTATAGCTCCATCACCTCCTGGATCTTGTCCATGTGCGGGGTGATGTCGACGTAGAACGGGGGAAACGGGCTGGCGTCGTCGAAGTAGGTGAAAAAGGCCAACTGCTGGGGGCGGTGCGCCGGCAGCGGGGCCACCATGCGCGGCAGCCGGGCGTAGGTCACCGCATCCTGCATGAGCTGGCCCAGGTTGCGGTGGTCGGGGTGGCCGCGCAGGAAGTTCCAGGTCACGATGGCGTCGGGCCGCACGTCGGCCACCAGCCGGGCCAGCTCCAGTCCCTCCTCGTGGGAGCGCCCGATGTGGGCGTCCGGGAACGCGAGCTGGCGGATCTCGCAGCCGATGATGCGCGCCACCTCGTCGGTGTGGCGCTTGCGCTCGACGACGATCTCGTCCATCGGCTTGTCGCCGAACAGCGAGGTCATTTCGCCGCGCGTGGCCCAGGCGAGCACCACCCGGTCGCCGCGCGCCAGGTGGTTGAGGATGGTACCGAGCACGCTCATCTCGTCGTCGGCGTGGGGAAAGCAGGCAAGAATCGTCATTGGGGTGCGTTGCGTATCGGACACGGCCACAGCTTACCGGGACCGCTGCGCCGCCGCTACCACCACCTCCCACCGTAGTGCGGACGCCACTCGGCTGCCGAGTCGGCTCGTCGTGGATCATGCTCCCCTGGTACATTCCAGCCGTGCAAACGATCAAACCCAAACGATTGAGGCGGGGCGGCCGCGTCGCAGCCGTGTCTCTGTCCTGGGGCGGACCGGGAGCGTTCCCGCACCGCTACGCCGCCGGCAAGCGCCAGTTCGAGGAGGAGTTCGGGGTCGCCGTGACGGAGACCGCACACGCCCTGCGCGATGCCGACTGGCTTGACCGCAACCCGCGAGCGCGTGCGGATGACCTGATGGCGGCATTTGCCGACCCGGGCGTCGACGGCGTCATCGCCACGATCGGCGGCGACGATTCGATCCGTCTTCTGCCGTATCTCGATCTGAACGTGATACGGGAAAACCCCAAGGTGTTCATGGGATATTCGGACACGACGGTTATGCATTGCGTCTGCCGCAAGGCCGGGCTGGCGTCCTTCTACGGCCCGTCGTTCATGGCGGGGTTCGCGGAGAACGCGGGCATGTTCCCCTACATGGTGGATTCCGTCCGCAGAACGCTGTTCGACGCCGACCCGAGCGGCCTGCTGCCGCCAAATGAGAGCGGATGGACCGTCGAACATCTGGACTGGGCGGATCCCTCGTGTCAGTCTGTGGCACGCAAGCTGAATCCGTGCACCGGCTGGGTCTTCCACCAGCAAGAGGGTGTGGTGGAGGGCACGTTGTTCGGCGGCTGTGTCGAAGTATTGGACTGGCTCCGCGGGACGCCGGTATTTCCCTCTGCCGAGTCTTTGGACGGCGCCATCCTGTTTTTGGAGACGTCGGAAGAGGCACCGACGCCGGAGATGCTGAGACGGTTCATTCGCTCGTTGGCGGCGATGGGGTGTCTGCAGCCACTGGCCGGGGTTCTCCTGGGCCGGCCGGGCGGGCAACTGGACCCGACGCTGTTCCCTGGATACGCGGACACCCTTTGCCGTACCGTGCGCGAAGAGTACGGACTGGGCGAGTTGCCCATCGTCAGCAACATGGACTTTGGCCACACCGATCCGATGATGGTGCTTCCGCTGGGCGTACGCGTCCGCATCGACTCCGGGCGCCGTGAGCTGTCGATCCCCGAGGCCGCGGTGACCTAACCGGAGACCCCGCCGCATGCTTCAGTCGGCACACCCTCACAGTAGCCATGGCGCTGAGCGTGGCGTAACTTGTGGTGAGCATTGCAACGAAAAATCTGAGGTTCGACAGCTCGGCAGCGCCGCCAAGCGCGAACGGCACGACATGGTCAATCTCCAGCCGGTAGCGAGAGCCGCGCAGCGCCGCCCGCTGTGGCGGTCGACATAACTGCAACAGCCCTGGTCGCGCCGCCACACTTCCCGTCTCACGCCTACCGGGATGTACCGTGACCGCGGGCCCCGGCACGCCGGATCGGTGCGTGGGGCCTGATCTACCGCCACACGAGTGGGATCAGCGGCTGGTGCCGAAGCTGGTCCGGGCTGGTAGTATGGCGGCGATGGTTCGTTTTGCCCTCTTCGGTGCGGGGCGCATCGGTACGATGCACGCCCGGCACTTGGCGGCGTGCGCGGGTGCGCGCCTGGTCTGCGTGTACGACCCGGTTCCGGGTGCGGCGCGTGCGACGGCGGATCAGCACGGCGCGACCGTGGCCGACACCGTGCAAGCCGCGCTGTCGGCCGGCATCGACGCGGTGCTGATCGCCTCTTCCACCGACACCCACGTCGACCTGATCGTCGCCGCCGCGCAGGCCGGCAAGGCGGTGTTCTGCGAAAAGCCGATCGACCTGAGCATGCAGCGGGTGGAGGCGTGCTGGGAGCAGGTACGCGACCGCGGCGTGCCGATTCAGATCGGCTTCAACCGCCGCTACGACGCCTCCCACCGCGGCGTGCGCGACCGCGTGGCGGCGGGCGACATCGGCGACCTGCACCAGGTGATCATCACCAGCCGCGATCCGGAGCCGCCCCCGCTGTCCTACGTTCGGGTATCCGGCGGCCTGTTCCGGGACATGATGATCCACGACTTCGACCTCGCGCGCTTCGTGCTCGGCGAGGAACCGGTCACCATCACCGCGGCCGGCAGCGTGATGATTACCCCCGAGCTCACCGAACTCGGCGACGTCGACACCGCGATGGTACTGATGACCACCGCGTCCGGCATGCAGTGCCACATCAACTGCTCGCGGCAGGCGGTGTACGGCTACGATCAGCGCCTCGAGGCGCACGGCAGCGACGGCATGGTGTGTTCCACCAACCACCTCCAGGACCAGGTGCGCCGCTACTCTGCCACCAGCGCCGGCGCCCCGGCACCGCTGCGCCGCTTCTTCATCGACCGCTACGCGCCCGCCTACCAGTCCCAGCTTGCCGACTTCGTCGACGCCGTCGCGACCGGACGGGAGCCTTCGGTGACCTTCGAAGACGGCCACCGCGCCCTCATTCTGGCCGAAGCCGCCAACCAGTCCCTCGCCACCGGCACCACCATCCCCATCCCGCCAACCGCCAACGAGTCGCCTCAATGAGCATTCCAACACCTGGGGAGATCCTTCTTGAGGAATACCTCAAGCCGATGGGAATCTCCCAGAACGCGATGAGCCGCGCAATCGGCGTGGCTCCTCGCGCGATCAATGAAATTGTGCATGGCCGGCGCTCGATTACGCCGGCCATGTCCATTCGCTTCGGTGCCTTCTTCGGCCAGTCCGACCAATTCTGGCACGGGATTCAAGTGGAGTGCGATTTTCGCAAGCTGGCGCGAGACAGACAGCGGCTCATCAATGGCGTCCAGCCTGCTTCCACGGTGCGCAAGGCATCCTGACCGGGGGTGACCGGATGGCCCCCTGGAGCCGATGCGGGCGTTCGGGCTACACTGGGTCGCGTGAGTAGGACTCGGTGACCGGTACCTTTCGGATCAACGGCGGCGTTCCGCTGGCCGGCGAAGTTACGCCCATACCCAACAAGAACGCCCTGATGGGCGCGCTGCCGGCGGCGGCGCTGGCGGGAGGCGGCCTCACGCTCAAGGCACTCCCCGATACGCTCGACGTGCACACCTACCTGGAGATCCTGACCCGGCTCGGCGCCGACGTGACGCCGGCCGGCGACGGCGCCATCCACGTCGATCCGTCGGAAATCCGGGCGCAGGCGATCGACCCGGCCATGGGGCGCCGGTTGCGCGGCGCGTTCGCGCTTACCGGGCCGCTGCTGGCACGCCTGGGCGCCGTGGAGATGCCGCTGCCGGGTGGCTGCGAGCTGGGCTACCGCGCCGTTACCGCGCACCTGGACGGCTTCCGCAAGCTGGGCGTGAGCGTCGAGCAGCGCGACGGCTCGGTGCTGCTGACCGCGCCGCGGCGCCACCAGGCCCACTACGACATCTGGCTGGTCGAAGCGAGCGTCTCAGCTACCCTGGCCCTCGCCCTGTACACCGCAGGAAACGGCTTCTCGGTCACCATCCGGGACCCGGCGTGCGAACCGCACGTTGTGGAAGTGCTGCGCCTGCTGCGCCGCATGGGCGTGGGCGTGGACGGCGAGGGCACCAACCGGCTCACCGTCCACGGCCCCGGCCGGCCGCTTGCCGCAGCCGAATTCGAGGCGGGACCCGACTACGTGGACATCGCCGGCAGCATTACCGCGGCAGCGGTGACCGGCGGCGAGTTGACCATCCGCGGCGGCAACGCACCCCACCTGATCGGCGGCATGGCGCACTGGTTCCGCGCCTTCGGAGTCGAGTTGGAGCCCTCCGGCGACGACCTGCTCGTGTCCGCCCCCGAGGCCCTGAGCATCCAATCCGAGTTGCTGCCGCAGGCGGGTCCGGAGCTGCCCAAACTGGTGGTGCGGCCGTGGCCGGGCTTTCCGGTGGACGTGCTGCCCGTGATGGTGACCCTGGCGTGCAAGAGCTCCGGGGCGATGCTGTTTCAGAACTGGATGTACGAGTCCGGCTTCGACTACGTGCGCGAACTCAACTACCTGGGCGGGGAAATCCTGATCTCCGACCCGCACCGCATCATGGTGCGTGACCCGGCAATCAGGTTCCGCGGCGGCGAGATCGTCGCGCCCAACATCATTCAGGGCACCAAGGCGCTGTTCCTTGCGGCGCTCGCCGACCCGGTGGAGACCGTGATCCACGGCGTCGACCTGTTGCGCCGCCGCTACCCGACTATCTTCGAAACCTACGGGCGGCTCGGTGCGCGCATCGAATACGACGGTCCGCCACAGGTGGCACGCGCGAACGCGTAGCCCAGGCGAGCGCTTCGCTTCATGCCACACCAATTGGAGGTCTTCAACTGACCGGATGACGGCACCATACTCGGACCTCCAGCTCGAAGCGATGCTCACGGCCCTTGAGTCGGACCTTGTCGAGCGCAAGGAGTCGATGCAAGGAGACGCACCGACGAAAATCCGGCAAGCAGTGTGCGCGTTCGGACCGGGCCGCGGAGAGACGTCGCTACTTTGCAGGATGAACGGATTCTGAACGAGAAGCGCCGCTATCGTGATCCGCACTTCGACGCCATCCCGATTCCGACAGCGAGCATTGACGATCTCGATCTGCGGCGCTTCGACGAGGAGTATCTGCCACTCGCCGTCGACGCCGCGACTCTTGCCGAAAATGAGCGTACCATCGAGCAGAGGCTCGCTGCCATGAAGATGATCGGCTCCGACGACAGCCCCACACCGACAATCGCCGGCATTCTGGTCCTGGGGAAGAACCCTCGCGAGTTCCTCCCGGGCGCCTACGTGCAGTTCCTTCGCGTCGCCGGGAGGGACCTGAGCAACCCGGTGACCGACGAAGCCCTCTGTGACGGCCCGCTCGTGAACCTCGTCACCCGGCTCGATGACAAGCTGGTAGCTCACAACCGGACCGCCGTCGACTTTACCTTTGCCGAGCGGGAGATACGCACGCCGACCTATCCGCTGCCGGCGTTGCAGCAGCTTGCGCGCAACGCCATCATGCATCGGACCTACGAGGGTACGAACAGCCCCGTGCACGTCTATTGGTTCGACGACCGTGTCGAGATCACCAGTCCTGGCGGACCGTACGGTGCGGTTTCCGTGGCCAACTTCGGACGGCCCGGACTGGTCGACTACCGCAACCCGATCCTGGCAGAGGCGATGCGCGTTCTGGGATTGGTGCAGCGCTATGGCGCGGGCATACCAAGTGCCAGACGACACCTGCAGGAGAATGGCCAACGAGAGCCGAGTTTCGCAGTCGAGTCGAACTGGGTCAGTTGCACGGTGTGGGCCAGACCATGAGCACTACACCGGTTCTCACTTTCTTCAACAACAAGGGGGGAGTGGGTAAGACATCGCTGGTCTACCATGTTTCGTGGATGCTCGAGGAACTCGGGCACGCTGTTCTGGTTGTAGACCTCGACCCGCAAGCAAATCTGACCGCTGCGTTTCTCGGAGAAACGCGTCTTGAGAAGCTCTGGGACACCGATGGTGGCGATCGCGGAAACACTATCTATCAGTGCGTTCAGCCTCTCACCGAGGTCGGCGACATCCGCGAACCGAGGCTGCTTCGGATTGCACATGAGCTGTTCTTTCTTCCAGGTGACCTTGCGCTATCGGGATTCGAAGATCTTCTCTCTTCGGAGTGGCCGAATTGCCTGGGAAGCCAGAATCTATATCGACCGTTTCGGGTGATCACCTCGTTCTGGCAGGTTATTCAGACAGGTGCCCGGCGGTCTGAAGCGAGCATTGTGCTGGTTGACGTCGGCCCCAGCCTGGGAGCCATAAACCGTTCGGCCCTCATCGCCACCGACTTCGTAATCGTACCGCTCGCCGCCGACCTGTTTTCGCGCCAGGGGCTGCGCAACCTGGGGCCTGCCCTCCGGCATTGGCGGTCCGATTGGAAGAAGCGGAGGCATAACTGGGAGTGTCCTTCCTTCCGACTGCCAGCGGGGCACATGGCCCCAATCGGCTATCTCATCCAACAACACGGTGTGCGCCTGAACCGTCCGGTCAAGGCCTACGACCGGTGGGCGAGACAGATGCCTGCCGAATACTCAGCACGAGTCCTGGACGAGCGGCGCACGTCAGAGACAGGTGACGCCGACACCGATAGAAACGCTATCGCGACGGTCAAGCACTACCGGAGCCTTGTTCCCCTTGCCCAGGAAGCCCGTAAACCCATCTTCGCGCTGGCCCCGGCGGACGGCGCCATCGGCAGCCATGCGGCAGCCTCGCGCGACGCGTTCCACGACTTCGAAGAACTCACGCGAGAGATCATGCACCGCGTCAAGCGTAGCGCGATCCTGCAGCGCGCCAAACGAAGAAGCGCTGCGCCTCAGCGAGTCGTCCGCAGATCAGGCCGCAGCAGCTGACACCCGACGCGCTATGTGCGAGCCATGTGCGCTGTGTGTGCGCAAGACGGCTGGACGCCACCGGCGGACGTGGGTATGGTAGGCGCGCTTCCTGATGGCATCCGAATCCCTGGCTGACAGCGGCACACGATCCGCCCGCCGCTCCCGTCTGTGGCGCGAGTTGGCGCGCGACTACCAGTTGCACCTGATCATTGCGCTGCCGGTGATCTGGTTCATCATCTTCAAGTACCTGCCGATGTACGGCGCGCAGATCGCGTTCCGGGACTTCGCCGCCGCCAAGGGCATCTGGGGCAGTCCGTGGGTGGGGCTGGACCACTTCCAGCGCTTCTTCGAGTCCTACCTGTTCTGGCGTATCGTCGGCAACACCTTCTTCCTCAGCATCTACACGCTGGCGGCGACGTTCCCGATCCCGATCCTGCTGGCGCTGTCGATCAACAACGCCAACAGCCGCCTGTTCCGCAAGACGGTGCAGATGGTCATCTACGCCCCCTACTTCATCTCCACGGTGGTGATGGTGGGGCTGCTGATCCAGTTCCTGTCCACCTCGGTCGGCGTGGTCGGCCCCCTGATGCTGGCCCTGGGCATGAAGCCGGTCTCCTACATGGGCCGCCCGGAGGCGTTCCAGTCGATCTACGTGTGGTCGCACGTGTGGCAGTTCTCGGGCTTCGGCACCATCATCTACCTGGCCGCGCTGGCCGGCATCGACCCCGAGCTGCACGAGGCGGCGATCATCGACGGCGCCACCAAGGTGCAGCGCACCCGCTTCATCGACATCCCCGGCATCATGCCCACCGCCGTCATCCTGTTCATCCTCACCCTCGGCCAGCTCATGAACATCGGCTTCGAGAAGGTCTACAACATGCAGAACGACCTCAATCTCGAACGCTCCGAGGTGATCCAGACCTACGTCTACAAGATTGGGCTGACCGGCATTCCGCGCTTCTCCTACGCGTCGGCGATCGGCCTGTTCAACTCGGCGATCAACTTCGCGCTGATCATGGTCGGCAACTGGATTGCCAAGCGGCTCGGCGGCGCCAGTCTCTGGTGAGCAGTCTCGTCTCAGCAGGGCCGGCCGGCGCCAGCGCCGCACCGCCGGCGCAGCCAACCACCCGCCGCCGCATCCGCGGCTCGCGCGCCGACCAGGTCTACGACGTGTGCAACGTGATCGCCCTCACCGTGATCGCGCTGGGGGTGCTGTACCCGCTGGTGTACATCGTCAGTTCGTCGTTCAGCAATCCGGCGGCGGTCACCTCGGGCCGGGTGTGGCTATGGCCGGTGGAACCCTCGCTGATCGCATACGAGCGGGTCTACAACTACCCCACCATCTGGCGCGGCTACGCCAACACCATTTTCTACACCGTGTTCGGCACCGCCATCAGCGTGACGCTGACCCTGCTCGCCGCCTACCCGGTGTCACGGCGCCGCTTCCGCGGCCGCAACATCTACATGTTCCTGTTCGTGTTCACGATGATCTTCGACGGCGGCATCATCCCCACCTACCTGGTGGTGCGCGACGCCGGCATGATCAACACCCGCTGGGCGATGCTGATCCCCACCGCGGTGGCGGCCTGGAACGTGATCATCACCCGCACCTTCTTCCAGGTGAACGTCCCGGAGGAGCTGCTGGAGGCGGCACAGATCGACGGCAGCAGCGACATCCAGTTCTTCTGGCACGTGGTGCTGCCGATCTCCGGGGCGATAGTCGCGGTGAACACGCTATTCTATGCCGTATACAAGTGGAACTCCTTCTTCGAGGCGTTCATCTACCTGAACGATCAGAAGCTGGTGCCGCTACAGATCGTGCTGCGCAACATCCTGGTGGTAAACTCGATGGATGCCACCCTGTTCGCCATATCCGCCGGTTCGGACGCCACCCAGGCGCAACTCCGGGAGCTGATCAAGTTCGCGGTGATCGTGGTGGCCAGCGTGCCGGTGCTGATGCTGTACCCGTTCGTGCAGAAGTACTTTGTGAGAGGCGTGTTGATAGGATCGATCAAGGGATGAGCCTCTCCATCCCGCACATTTCAAGGAGGAGGTCGAAAATGACCTGTACCGTTCGTAATTCGCTCGTGCTGCTGCTGGCGCTGATGCTGGCGGCGGCCGGAGCCACGGCCGCGTTTGCCAGTGGCGAGGAGGAAGCAGCCGTCGCCATGGGCGAGCTGTCGCCGCCCGGGGTGGTGCCGATCTTCGAGGAGAAGGTCACCATGACGGCGTTCGTGTCCTACACGCGCACCATCGTCGACTTCGAGGCCAACGAGATGACCAAGTGGATGGAGGAGCAGACCAACATCCACTGGGAGTGGGACGCGGTCAACAGCTCCGAGGACGCCAAGGCGAAGTTCACCCTGGTCATGAACAGTGGCGCCGAGTTGCCCGACATGATGATGGGCATGAACATCACCCACGACGAGAAGCACCTGTACGGCTCGCAGGGGCTGTTCATCCCGCTGAATGACATCATCGAAGAGCACGGATTCTACATCAAGGACGTGGTCGCCGCGGCGCCCAACTTCCTCAAGGAGAGCGCCGGGCCGGACGGCAACGTGTACGTGCTCACCGCCTACGAGGAGTGCTACCACTGCGGCGTGGCGCAGAAGATGTGGATCAACCAGGTGTGGCTGGACAAGCTCGGCCTGGAGATTCCGACTACCACCGAGGAGCTGCGCGAGGTGCTGCGCGCGTTCAAGACCCAGGATCCCAACGGCAACGGGGTCGCCGACGAGCTGCCGCTGTCCGGATTCGCCAACAGTTGGCACACGCGCCCGTGGCCGTTCCTGCTGAACGCGTTCCTGTACACCGACGACAGCGACATGCTCAACGTCCAGGACGGCCAGATCGTGGCCGCCTTCACGCAGCCCGAGTGGCGCGAGGGCATGCGCTACGTGCACAGCCTGTTCGCCGAGGGCCTGATCGACGAGGAGATGTTCGTGCGCGACCGGTCGGCGCTGGCGCCGCTGGTGGAAGGCGACCCGCCGCGGATCGGCGCCGGCACGGTCGGCCACCGCGGCATGCTGGGCGCCTGGCGGGGCGGCTACGAGGGCGGCTCCGGCGACTTCCGGGTGGTGCCGCCGCTGCGCGGACCGGACGGCCACGTGAGCGCCGGCTACTTCCCGCCCGGACCCAAGGTGCACGACAGCGCCGCCATCACCAAGGACGCCGACAACCCGGAGGCGATCTACAAGTGGATCGACTTCATGTACTCGCGCGAGGCGTCGGTGCGCAACTGGTGGGGCGTGTTCGGCGTCGACTGGCGCTGGGCGGAGCCGGGCGAGATCGGCATCAACGGCAAGCCGGCGGTGCACACCAACCTGGGCGCCGACGCGGTGTTCCTGGAGCCGCAGCAGACCCAGGCGTGGATCCACTCGTCACCGTTCTTCATGCCCGCCGACCTGTTCGGCGGCTCCAGCGGCGATCCCGAGGAGTTCAACTACGAGGGCTTCCTGATCGACTCCTCGCACGTGTACTACGACCACATCCCCGAGGTGTGGGTGCCGCGCATGGCGCTCGGCGTCGAGGACGCCAAGACCGTCTCCGACATCCGCTCGGTGGTGAACGAGTTCGTCTACGAGTCGGCCGCCAAGTTCGTGACCGGCCGTCTCGATATCAACGACGACAACGACTGGAACAACTTCCTGGCCGAACTCGACAAGATCGGCCTGCCGGAGTACCTGGAAATCATGAACGCCGCCTACGAGGCATACAAGTAGGAGGGCTTCGCGGCGGGGGCGAACAACCACGTCCCCGCCGGTCACCCTAAGCATCACGCATCGGGCTGGCCCCGTTGTCTGTGGATTGTAAGATGACTCATGGCTAACCCCGATCACCTCCGTTGGTTACTCGAAGGCGTGGAGAGCTGGAATCGAAGGCGTGAGCGGCACGCCTTCAACCCTGACTTTGAAGGTGCGGACCTCTACGAGGAGTTTCGAAGTGCGGGGAAACTCAGTGAGGACGGCTCCATCCCTCTTTCACGAATCAATCTTAGCAGGGCCAATCTCCGTGACTCTCGTCTCTGGAATTCGCGCCACGGCGCCGACCTGAGGCAAGCCAACCTATGGTCAGCTAACCTGCAAAACGCTCAGCTCCAAAACTCGAAACTTGACGGCGCGAGTCTCCTGGGCACAAGTTTGAACAACGCCGATCTAAGTGGTACGAGCTTCCGCGGTATAGAGACTGGAAGCACTTCTTTCCGTGGGGCTAATCTATTCCAAGCTGATCTCACCGATACGGAAATGAACCTCTCTTTTTTTCGCGGTGCCTCGCTCAGTTGCGCGACGCTGAAGGGCGCGGATTTCACTGCATCTGACCTTATTGGCACAGACCTATCGTGGTCGCGACCTTGGCAGGCAAAGCTGTTCCCAGGTAAGCCGGAAGTATCCAAGTCAGATGCTTCCGCAGGCGCGAATAAGCAAATCTGTCAGGTTGCGGATCTTATCGAACAGTGTGCGGAAGTCGAAGAACTCCACACCGATAGTCTACTCTTTTTTCGAGGCGAGTGCACCAACAGATGGAAACTGCGGCCATCCGTGATGCGCTGTGCGACAGAACCCAGATTGAGTCTTCGCGACAAGGAGGGAGAGATGCTCGTTGACCTCATTTCGCGGAGACCAGATGACTTCAGCGACGCGAAGTCAGCTCTTGCTCAATGGGTTCTCGGGCAACACCACGGCCTCAAGACTCGACTGCTGGACGTCACGAAAAATCCTCTTGTGGCTCTATTTTCCACCTGCGTGTCTGACGGCGTGACCGGTCGGTTGCATGTCTTCTCAGTCCCTCGAGAACTGGTTAAGGCATTTAATAGCGACACCATTTCCATCATAACCAATTTTGCCAAGCTCTCACGTGCTGATCAGAACATACTCGTTGGTTGGACGGGAGAGGATATCAAGGCGCGAGAGCTTAGGCCTCGGTACCAATACATCTACAAGCATGCCATGGGCCGTCTGTACCGTCTAATCCGTCAGGAGAAGCCCGATTTCGAGGAGCGAATCGATCCTCGAGATTTCTTCCGCGTGTTTGTTGTTGAGCCGCAACAATCATTCGAACGGGTCCGAGCGCAGTCCGGCGCGTTCCTGATTTCGGCATTTCACGAACGGTTTGAACGTTGCCAAGTTCTGGATTGTAATTCTGATATACCGGTTTACGATCACTTCACACTGGAGGTTCCGAACGATGTCAAACTTCATATTCTGAACGAACTGCGTCTGCTGAATATCTCGCGTGAGACTCTCTTCCCTGGACTCGACGAAGCAGCGAAAGCAGTAACGCAACGCGCGATTGAACACAATAGCTGGAGTGAGTTGGGCCAGTGATGCGTGACGGCGGTCGCCAATCGTCGTCCATGATGAGTGTCGTTTCCGTGGCGCGTGCACCATTGGCTGGTAAAGTCGACTACAACTAGAGCAGGCGTACATGCCGCGGCGTGGAGCGGCCACGTCATTTCCTGAGGACTGACAACCCAGTGGCCGCGCCCATTTCGATCATCCGTGCGTGTGACGCGGGCACAGTGACGCTGACGAGACGTTCATCAGGCGGCGGTAGCGGCAGGCGTTGGCCAACAGGTCGACGGCGGTGCCGCTCAGGATGACCCGGCTCGCTTGCAGCACCAGCACGCATTCGGCGCGTTCGATGGTGGAACAGCGGTGGGCGATTCCATGGCAGTAAGTCCGGATATCAGCCGCTCATCGCCTCCTGGATCAGGCTTCGGTCTCGCCGTCCACAGACGAGGTGGGCTCGTCGACGATCGGACCAGCGCATCGTTGAGTAGCGCTCCTGGCGAATCCGCCGGAACCCAGTGGGTGATGCCCGGCCATGCGTGCACCCCAGCCGCGCCGCTCGTCGGGCCGCGCCAGCCGCGCGGTCACCGCCCTGACCGAAGCCGGGAGAATCAGATCCCGCCGCCGTAGGGTCGCGCAACGAATTCATGCCTGCTTGATTTCAGACCACGCACGAAATAGCCAGCCTCCCACTCAGATCATGAGTCATTCAGCGTGGAGTGGCCCCGCGAGCACTCCGCCACCCGGTTCGCCAGGACCGTCGGTTGCGCGTATAATACGAGTCCGAATGTACTTTGAAACGGTGTGTGCCGAGACATGGTCAAGCTCTGCTCCCGGCACGTCGCCCGGATGACCTGACCGATGCCCAAGGATGACCGATGGAGGGAGTTCCTGGACGTTACCGTGGGGACGGGTGGCACCAATGACTGGCCATCGTGATCTTGCGGTTGCGAACGGATCGGTGCCGATGACCGTGCAGGAAGCGCTTCTGAGTGCCCGCGGTCACGCGGGGTCGGTAGGAACTCAGGAGCGGTTAGGCTTCGCCCGCGGGATGGTGTCGGCGGCTGTGGGTGCGTATTGGAGTGAGATACACGGCGCCACCCGCGACTGGTCTCTGTGCAAAGCCCCGTCCGATGTCTATGTAGCCTCCTTGCCGCTGGCCGCAGAGGAAGTGGCGCTGAACATCGGGGCGTGCGCCGCAAGGATGGATGTGAGCGACGCGAGCTATACGATCGGGCTACTGTACACTGGAGTGATGCCGGAGGGTCTGCGGGCAAAGCTCGGCGCATACTACACGCCTCCGTCGTTGTGCGAGCAGTTGCTCGACATGGCGACGGAGGCTGGAGTGGACTGGCGATCTGCGCGCGTGCTTGATCCGGCTTGTGGCGGAGGCGCTTTTCTGTCCCCGGTGGCGCTGCGCATGGTGGCGAATCTGCAGGACTATAGCGCCGAGGATGCTCTGAAGGAGATCGTGAGACGGTTGCACGGATTCGAGATCGACCCGTTCGCCGCGTGGATGTCGCAGGTGTTTCTTGAGGTCACGCTCTACGACCTCTGCCAGAGCGCTGGGCGGCGACTTCCAAACGTGGTGCGAGTATGCCACAGTCTCGAACAGGCCCCCGATGTCGAGGGGTTCGATCTCGTCGTTGGAAATCCACCATACGGCCGCGCCACGCTGTCTCCACAAATGCGCGCGACATACCTTCGCAGCCTGTTCGGCCATGCAAACCTCTATGGCCTGTTTACGGATTTGGCCCTCCGGTTTTGTCGACTAGGAGGAGTGGTCGCATACGTGACCCCGACGAGCGTCCTGTCCGGGGAGTATTTCAAAGCGCTGCGGGGCTTGCTCGGTCAGGAGGCTCCACCGGTAAGCATCGCATTCATCGAGAAGCGCAGTAGTGTCTTTGCTGACGTGCTCCAAGAGACAATGCTTGCAGCATATCGGCGCGGCGAATGCGGCCGCTGCGGCGAAGTCAACTTCATTTCTTGCGAGTCCGACGGCTCGATCAAAACTACTGAGGCAGGATCATTTCGTCTGCCGGAACGTGCTGATCGACCGTGGATCATCCCACGTACTGAAACACAGGCTGAGTTGGTTGCTCGGGCAGACGCACTTCACTACCGACTAGTGGACTATGGCTACCGAGTGAGCACGGGTCCTCTGGTCTGGAATCGTCACAAGAAGAGCCTCCGCGACACCCCGGGAGAAGGGCGATATCCGCTAATCTGGGCGGAGTCCGTTCGGTCTCAGGGTGTGTTCGAGTTCCGAGCTCAGCGACGGAACCACAAGCCGTATTTTGAGCCGAAGACAGACGAATACTGGGTCGTGACCGACTTTCCCTGCGTACTGTTGCAGAGGACTACCGCGAAGGAGCAGGGGCGCCGGTTAGTCGCCGCAGAGCTGCCGATGTCTTTTCTCCGTGAACACGGCGCGGTTGTGATCGAAAACCACCTCAACATGATCCGTCCGATTGTTGCACCTCCAAGTGTGAGCCCCGGGGCCTTGGCAGCTTTGTTGAACAGCGCGGCTGTGGACCAGCTTTTCCGCTGCATTAATGGCAGCGTTGCCGTATCCGCTTATGAGCTGGAGTCGTTGCCGCTCCCATCTCCCGATTCGATGAAGGAAATCGAACAGTTAGTGCGAGCACGCGCGCGGCGACAGTCAGTGGAGTACGCAGTAGAGCACCTATATTGGAACGGGTATTGAAGGTGCAACTCCCGCCACTCTTGCCCGTATCAGAGATCCTGGAACGACTTGAGAGCGTGTTCCCGGAAGGAACCCAGAACCGCAATTACGTGACACGCGAGATGGCGGCGAAGACAGTGTTCGTGATGCTGTACGTGGGAGCGGTAGAGGGCAGTGGGCGCTGGTTGCGGCCAGATCAGATTACGCGGATGACGGATGCCCAGGCAGCCATGACCAACAGTAGAGAGCGAGTCACATGGGGCGATGCGTCGATGCGCACGGCTACCGCCAACATCGGAGGCCGATGGTACGCAGCGAACACGCGTGAACCGATCCGTGATGAGACTCTACGTAGTGGATTGGTGCGTACGGGTGCAGTCAAGGAGCGGCGCGATCTGCCGACTACTTCTCCGCGCCCACGCTACGCACTCGCACGGAACTTCGTGTCTTTATTCGATCCCACTATAGTCGGAGACCACCTGGAACAGGCAATCACGAATTGGCAAGAAGAGAATCTTTCTAGGGGAGCACTAACGCGCGTCACTTTGCTGCAACATGGCACAGTCGCCTCCAAGTACCAAGTGCTAGTTGCGTTTCCGAATGGGGAGACACGATTGATGGACCCGGGGCCAAGCTCGGTTATTACAAAATCGGTAGTCGAACAATTCGCGCCTCGATTCCTGGCGTCGCCAGGCGTAGTATGGTTGAGCGACAGCCGCAACCAGGTCGTCGCGCGAGATGACCAGTTGGCTCAGAGCATCGGGCTATTGATCCAAACGGATCGCAATCTTCCGGACTTGATCCTCGTTGATCTCGGCCCACCTCAATCGTTGCTGGTCTTCGTGGAGATTGTCGCTACCTCTGGACCTGTGGATGAGGCGAGACAGACAGCATTAATGAGAATTGCTACGGAGGCTGGATTCGCCGAGGAACAAGTAGCGTTCGTTAGCGCGTACGCCGATCGCGACCAAACGGTTGTCAAGAGATCGATAGGGCAATTGGCGTGGAGATCCTTCGCTTGGTTCATGTCAGAGCCGGACCACATTGTCGCGCTTCACCGAGGATCAGATGCAGCCCCGACTCGGTTGTGGGAACTCATGCGTCCAGGAATGTAATGACACGATCGGCTGTGACAACGTCTCGACATAGGCGACGACACCGACTGGAACAACTTCCTGGCCGAACTCGACAAGATCGGCCTGCCGGAGTACCTGGAGATCATGAACGCCGCCTACGAGGCCTACAAGTAGGAAGGCTTGCGGCGAGGGCAAGTGCCGTGCGTGGCGCCCTCGCCGCTCTTGGTAGAGCGCCGGGCTGAGTCCCACGCGTCCTGGGGAAACGGTCGTGTCGGCTACATCCCCCAGACCGTGACCGGCGCGCCGCCGCCCGCCTCCCGGCGCCGGAACAGCTTCTCCCGCCATTCCTTGCCGGGGGTACGGTCGAAGACCACCAGGTGCCCCTCGGCGGCCCCGCAGCGGTCCATGTAGGCGCGCGTCTGCTCCAGCCCGTCGCGGATGGTGCGCTCCAGGCTGCCGTGCAGTACCTTGCACTCGATCACCATCCTGCGGGTGCGGTCCGGCGGCGCGCCGGCCGGCCACACGATCAGCAGGTCGGTCCGCATCCGCCCCAGTCCGTACTCGCGCTCCACGCGGACGCCGGACTTCACGATGCGCTGCAGGAACGCCTGCAGCAGCAATTGCGGACCCGCCTCCCGATACTGAAACCGCTCGACCCAGTGCTCCGAGTGCTCTCTGAAGTACTCCTGAAACGCGCTCAGCAGCCTGGACAGGTTCAAGCCGCCCTCGGAGTCCAGGTACCACGCCGGGTCATGCGGCAGGTACTCCTGCGTAGTCCAGGTGAGGTCGCGCGGGATCACTTCCCGGTAGATGGGGTTGGCGATGCGCACCGGCTTGTCGCGTGCCACAAGTCCCAGGTCACGAACGTATTGCAGATCATCGGGGCGGATAGTCGGGGCCGCCGCGCCGCCGCTCAGCAAAGGTCCGATCACCCCGCCGCACGCGTTCCTCCTGCAGCTTGTCGGTGAGCTGGTCCAGGTGGGTCTCGCGACGCAGGATGATCCGCTCGCGGGCGGCGTGGACCGCCTCGGGGGCCAGCGCGTTGACCAGCCACGGCTGCCCGGCGGTCAGCTCCCACGCTGCCTGCAGCGCCGCTGCCGCGAAACGCTGGCCGGTGTCCGCGGTGTGCTCGGCGAGCAGACGCCGTACTTCAGTCTCCGAGAAGTCCCCGATGCGCAGCGAAGCGGCCTTGACGTTGAACGCGCTGCCGCCGGTGATGACCGTGTGCTCCGCGGAGGAGCGGATGCGGTAGTCGCGCACGTCACGCACGCCGCACAGGATCACGCTCTGCGGAAACCCTCCCGGGCGCTCGTCGTAGCCGGCGCGCAGTTGGCGCAGCACGGCGATCAGGGTGTCGCCGACCAGCGTGTCGATCTCGTCGATCAGCAACACGGCGGGACGGGGATCGGCCTCCGCCCAGCGCACCAGCACTTCCTGCAGTGCCCCCTCCGGGCCGAACGTGGTCAAATGCCGGGCCAGGTGCTCGCCAGGGACTCGTCCCCGAGGGTCCGGCGCGCCCTCGTCCCCCGGGATCCAAGGATGGCGCGCATCCCCCGCTCCACGTGCTCGCGCGCCGTCTGGGCGGACTCGACGTTCACGTACACGCAGCGGTAGGCGCCCACGGACCCGCCGTTCAACAGGTTGCGCAGCGCCAGCAGCGCGGAGGTCTTTCCGGTCTGCCGCGGCGCGTGCATCACGAAGTAGCGCTTCTCCCGGATCAGCGCCAGCACCTCTTCGAGGTTCACCCGGCCAAGCGGCGGAATGCAGTAGTGGTCCGCCGCAACGACCGGTCCGGTGGTGTTGAAATAGCGCATCTGCCGCGAGTGTCGCCCCTGCGCGGCGCCTGTTCAAGGGTCTGACCGCCGGGCGCCATGCTTCTCTGCGCCGCGGATCGGCGTTTGATAAGATGCTCGCATGTCCGAGCCCGATGGCGCTTCCGGCGATCGTCCCCGAGTCCCCGCCATCCCCTACGGACTCGCCTACTTCAAGGGCATCCGGCGGGAGGGCTGCCTGTACGTCGACAAGACGCGCTTCCTGCACGCGCTGGAGCAGGAGCGGTTCGTGTTCTTCATCCGTCCGCGGCGGTTCGGCAAGACCTGCTGGCTGTCGATGATGGAGAGCTACTACGACCGTAACCAGGCCGACGACTTCGAGGCGCTGTTCGACGGTACGGACATCGGCCGCAACCCCACGCCCAACCGAGGCCGGTACGTCGTGCTGCGGTTCAACTTCTCCGCCTTCAACGACGCCCCCGAGACGCTGGAGCGGAACTTCGAGAACTACTGTCACATCCAGCTCATCTATGCGCTGGAAGCACACCCGGAGTTGTTTCCCGAACCGGCACGGCAGCGCATCTGCTCGCAGCCGACCATCAACGACACGCTCAACGCACTGTTCCTGCACGCCGACCGGCACGGCGTCCCGCTCTACATCCTGATCGACGAGTACGACAACTTCGCCAACACGATCCTGGCGCACCAGGGGGCGGACGCCTACCACGCGTTTACCCACGGCGGCGGCTTCTATCGCAACTTCTTCGCCACGCTCAAGGCGGGTACGGAGAACGGCAGCGTGGAGCGGCTGTTCGTCACCGGGGTCTCGCCGGTCACCATGGACGACGTCACCAGCGGCTTCAACATCGGCTCCAACCTGAGCCTGCAGCCCGCGTTCAACGAGATGCTCGGTTTCACCGAGGACGAGGTGCGGCGCCTGGTGGACACCTACCGGAATCTGGGCGTGTTCGACCAGGACGTGACTGCGGCGATGGACACCATGAGCGAGTGGTACGACGGCTACCGGTTCGCGACGGCCGCCGACAACGTCGTCTACAACACCGACCTGGTGCTCTACTACCTGAAGCACTCGGTGCCCAACAAGAGCGGACCCGACAACCTGATCGACGTCAACGTGCGCATCGACTACGGCAAGCTGCGCCACCTGCTGCTCACCGGGCGCCGGTTGAACGGCAACTTCGACCTGCTGCGCCACGTGATCGCCGATGGCCGGGCGGACAGTGACCTCGTGGACAGCCTTCCGCTAGCGCGGCTCGACCAGCGCGAGAACTTTCTCTCGCTGATGCACTACTTCGGCCTGCTGAGCATCCGTGGAGAGGCGGCCGGCGTGCCGCGGCTCGGCGTTCCCAACCAGACCGTGCGGCGGCTGATGTATGGCTACCTGCGCGACGCTTACCGCGACGTGGGCGTGTTTTCGCTCGACCTGGTGGAGTTCGACCGGCTGACCCGGCGGATGGCCCTGGCGGGCGAGTGGCGAGCTGCCCTCGAGCGCCTGAGCGGCACCATCGCGGAGCACACTGCCATCCGCGACTACCTGCAGGGCGAGAAGGTGGTGCAGGGCTTCCTGGCGGCCTACCTGAGCGCGTCCGGCTACTTCGTGTTCCACACCGAGATGGAGCTGGCGATGGGCTACGCCGACATCGTGCTGGTGCCACGCCCGGAGCGCTATCCGGGCATGCGCCACGGCTTCGTGATCGAACTCAAGTACGTGTCGCGCGACCCGCAGGCGGAGGCGCAGGTGCGCACGAAGGCCGCGCAGGCGGTGGCGCAACTGCGCCGCTACCTGGCGGACGGGCGGCTGGCGCAGCGCTGCCCCGACGCCGAGTTCAAAGGTGTGGCGCTGGTGTTCCGCGGCTGGGGACTGGCGCACAGCGAAGAAGTAACAGCCATTGCGTAAGCACGCGCCGGCGCATCAGCACCGATCCCTCTGCGCTCGCTTCATGCAACCCGCCGAGGCGGCATCGTCAACGCAACGTCGAGTGTGACCCGATCGTAGGGGACCCGCGGAATCAACCTGCCGCGACGTCCCGCGCTCAGCTCCACCAGCCCGTAGCGCTCCATCGTCTTCAGCGTCCGCGACAGGTTCGATGTGCTCCGTCCGGTGAACTCCGCCAGCTCGGTGAGCGAGTCTGGCTTCCCCTGGGCAATCATGGCCAGAAGCTCGCGATTGTGTTCCGAGAGCACCTTCGCGAAACTCTCGATGGAGTTGAACCAGACCGAGGGTTCTCCCGTGGCGGGTTTGTACTCGCCACGAGCGATCGCCATCGTGCGGGCCTTCATCCGGTCATAGCTGGCGATTCCGATCTTCAGCGTCTTCATGGGATCGATCCCTCTCCCTCAGAACGGCGTCGACTTCCGTGTCGAGCCCAGGGTCGCGGGCAGGCGCCGTCATCAATGAAGGTTATCATTATCTGATAACTGAAGGAAGCCGTTGGTCCGTCAGCGGGCCACGCGCGTTGGCGCAGGGCGGCGCGGTGACTGTTCCAACTGCTCCGCCACGAGGCTGCGGTAGCGGCTGCCGTCAGCGAGCAGGCCGGCGGCGGTGCCGGACTCGATGACCCGGCCCGCTTCCAGGACCACCACGCGGTCGGCGCGTTCGATGGTGGAGCGGCGGTGGGCGATCACCAGGCCCGTGCGCCCGGCAAGCAGGCGGCCCATCGCTTCCTGGATCAGCGCCTCGGTCTCCGCGTCGACCGACGAGGTGGCCTCGTCCAGGATCAGAATCGGGGCGTCCTTGAGCAGCGCGCGGGCGATCGCCACCCGCTGGCGCTGGCCGCCGGACAGGCGCACGCCGCGGTCGCCCACCACGGTGTCGTAGCCGTCGGGCAGACCGCGGATGAACTCCTCCGCGTTGGCGGCGCGGGCGGCAGCGTGCAACTCCCGGCCGCCGGCGCCGGGACGACCGAACAGGATATTGTCGCGCACGCTGCCGTGGAACAGGAACACCTCCTGGCTGACCACCGCCACCTGGCCGCGCAGGAAGGTCAGATCCAGGGCGCGCACGTCATGGCCGCCGACCAGAACCCGGCCGGCGTCGGGGTCGTAGAAGCGCGGCACCAGCCGGGTGACGGTGGTCTTGCCGGCGCCCGTGGGTCCGGCCAGGGACACCACCTCGCCCGGCTGCACGGCGAGGTTGAGCCGGTGCAGCACCGGCTCCCCCGGCCGGTAGGAGAAGGTGACCTCGTCCAACGCCACCGAGCCTGAGCAGTTCACAGGCACCACCGCTCCCGGCGGACTGACGATGTCCGGCTGTACCGCCAGCAGTTCGTCGACGCGCCGGTAGCTGGCCAGGGCGCGGAACAGTACCTCGCCGATGTCCGCCAGCTTCAGGAATGGCTGGTAGATGAAGGTCAGGTAGGCCAGGAACAGGTACAGGTCGGCCACCTGCAGCCCGCCGCCCAGAGCGGCGGCGCCCCCCGCTCCCACCGCCAGGATCACGCCCAGGCCGCCGGTCATCTCCACGATCCCGGACGGCAGCAGCGAGCGATGCGTGGCGCGGATGATGTCGTCTCGGTAGTCGCCGGCCATCCGGGCGACGCGCCGCGCCTGTTCCGCCTCGCGGGTGAACGACTTGATCTCGCTCATCCCCTGCAGGCTGTCCTCCACCAACGCCACCACCTGCGCATAGCGCGCGCGCACGCCGCGCCACTGCCCACGGATGTTGCGGGTAAGCAGGAAGATCACCAACGCCGCGACCGGCAGCGGGCTGAGCACCACCAGGGTGAGCAGCGGATCGATCACCACCAGCACCACGATCATCGCCAGCGGGATGGCGACCGCCTGCACCAGCTCCGGGACGCCGTGCGCGACGAAGTCCTCCAGCGCCTCCACGTCGCTCACCGAGCGCGCGATCAGGGTGCCGGTGCGGCTGCCGGCGAAGAAGCGGTGGGAGAGCTGCTGCAGGTGGCGATACACGCGCTGCAGCAAGTCGGCCAGCAACGCGTACGCGGCCTGGTGCGAAGTCATGCCGTACAGGTAGCGGGCGGCGCCGCGCAACACGAATACACCTACCAACACGGCGATCACCATGGCCAACGAAACGCCATCCGCTGCACCGCCGGCGGCGGTGCCGGGGGCCGCTCCGGCTACAGTCCCGGCAGGTGCGCCGGTGACGGCGGCGATGAGGCGGCGCACGTACAGCGGCGGAATCAGCGTGGTGGCCGCAAACAGCAGTCCGCTGCCGGCCGAAAGCCCGATCAGCAGCTTGTGCCCCCGAAACACTTCCGCCACGCGGCTCGGCCGCGGCGCGCCAGTCACCGCCCGCCGGCTCTGCAACCACGCCGGGCCGCCCGCCGAACGTGGCCGGGGCAGCGCTTCAGCCCGGGCTCGCCGGTCGAGGAAGCACCGCGCCGGCTGGTTCGAAGACGCCGGCGCATGGGCGCTGCCCGTACGTCCGCCTTCAAGTTCGCTGCCGACCGGGCAGGGATGCCTGCGCCGTGGTCCGTCCCGTGGCGTGTCACGGTATCGCTGAGGCGGCGCGCTCGGCGGCTGCCGGCTCGCTGAACGTCGTCTCGCTGGGGAGGCGCGTGATCGCGAGGTCGCGCGGCATGTGCCCGGCGCTTCGCCGGCGAAGCGGCTGCGCGTGGCGGGTCGCGCGACACCGCGACCAGTGCGGAGCGAGTTCTCGCGGCTGGCGGCTTCACTCGTCCCCGGCCGCGGCGGCAAGGTGGCGGGCGAGTTGCTCGTGGAAGCGCACCTCGCTGTTGTCCTGCGGCGCGTAGCCGATCACACGGCGCGCGTTGGCGATGCTCCAGAAGGCGTGCGAGTTGCCGCTGATGCCGTAGAATACCTGGAACGGCACCCCGTGGCGGTCGCGGATGTCGGCGGTCTCGATGCTCTTCACGATGAGTTGCACCAGGTCGCGCCGGCTCAGGTAGACCGCCAGCCCGCGCCGCACCTGGCGCATATTGCCCAGTTCGGCGCGCTCCATGTCGGTCTCCCGGGGTCCGCCGATGCGGATCTGCACGTTCTGCAGCGGCGGCTCGGCCGGGCCGCCCTGGGCAAAGATGAAGCCCAAGTGCTCGTAGCATGCCTTGGCCCAGCCGTAGTAGCCCACCGCGCGCTCCTGCATGTCGGGGGTGACCACGTCGCACTTGCCGTCCAGGATCAGCGGCTCGTAGTAGTCGGCGGCGTGGTTGGAGCTGATCATCACCACCCGCCGCACGCCCTCCTCGCGCGCCGTCTGGTACACGTGGTAGGCCATCTCCACGTTGGCCAGCTCGGCGCGGAAGCGCGCTTCGCTCTGCCCGGCGACCGATGCGGTGATGCCGCCGAGCGTGCCGTCTGCCGGGGCCGCACCGCCAGGATCGGACGACTTGACGAATGCACAGTGTACTACCGCGTCGGCGCCCGCAAAGTGGGCGCGGTAGGTGTCACGGTTCTTGTCGGTCAGATCCGCCTCCACCAGCCCCGGCACCGGGTTGCCGGCGCGATCCTCGCCGCGCACGTCCAGCGGCACCAGGTCGTAGCGGTCTCGCAGGCCCGGCAGCATCAGCCCGGCGACGTAGCCCGCCGCCCCGGTCACCACCACCCGCCGCCGCGGACCGTTGCCGCCCGCCACGGCTACGGGACCACCACCACGCGGCCGTCGATGCTGCCGGCGTGCAACTCGGCGAACACGTCGTTGATCTCCGCCAGGGGCCGGCGGGCGATCGGCGGCGGCTCGATGCGGCTCTCGCGGCGCAGCTCGATCAGCTCGGCGAGGTCTTGCGGCGTGCCCAGGTGCGAGCCGCGGATTGCCAACAGCCCGTAGATGTAGTCGGCCACCGACACCTTCAGTTCGCCGCCGAACAGCCCTACCACGACGTGTGTACCGCCGCGCCGCAGCGAGTCGAGCGCCACCTGCGACGTCTCCTGCATGCCGACGAAGTCGACCGACGCGGCCACGCCGGCGCCGCTGTGCTCCTTGAGCCGGCGGCCGGCATCCGGATCGGAGGTGTCGATGGTGGCGTCGGCGCCGTTGGCCTCGGCCAGCGCGCGCTTCTCGGCGCTGATGTCGGCCACCACGATGCGGGCATCGGTCATGGCGCGCGCCACGCGCAGCGCGCTCAGGCCCACGCCGCCGGCGCCGACCAGCAGCAGGGTGTCGCCGGGGCCGATGCGGCCCAGCGTGCCGGCGCTCTCGGGATAGGTGGTGAGGGCGCGCTTCACCGCCGCGTACCCGGTGATGCCGGCGCACGCATAGGTGGCCGCCACGTCGGCGTCGATACCGTCGTACGGCTGCAGGTAGCGCGGGTGCGGCACCAGCAGGAAGTCGCTGTAACCGCCGTCGACGCGCGCCCCCAGGTAGCGCCCGCGCTCGCACAGGATGTCCTCTTCGCGCAGGCACGCCGCGCACTGCCGGCAGCCCACCCACGGCCACACCACCCGCGGCGACCCGATCGGCACCCCCGCCGCAGACGGATCATCCACCTCCGGCCCCACCGCCGCCACCCGGCCCACCGGCTCGTGGCCCAGGGTCAGCGGCAGCTCCACCCCCAGTTCGGCGAGCACCCGCTTGCGCCCGCCGCCCATGTCGAAGTACCCGGTGTGGATGTGCAGGTCGCTGTGGCACACCCCGCACGACTCAATCTCCACCAGCACCTCGGTGCCTTGCGGATCCGGTGTCGGATAATCGCGCCGCTCCAGCGGCTCGCCCCACTCGATTACCTGGTAGCTCGTCATGCCCAACCTCGCTCGTCTCGTTTCATCGGAAGTGGATGATACCACCCGCCAATGCCCGCGTCACGCGGCTGCGGCCGCTTCGGCGGCACGGCCTGCGTTTCCGGTGTCCGTGCTGGATTCGTGGTACATTGCCGATTGCACCACTGTCTTTGGTATCGCGCATGCACGGGACACGTCATAAGGGCCGGCTGTTTTACACCTTTCTGCTCTCGTTCCTGTTGATCCTCATGGTGCCGGTCGTGTTCAGCACGTTCGTGTTCGGACGCGCCCGCGCCATCCTCACCCAGGAGGCGGGCCGCGCCAACGAGTTGCTCCTGCAGCAGATGAAGTCGTTTCTCGACACCGTCATGAGCGACGTGGTGCAGCTCAACTACATCGTCGCCAACCACGTGACGCTCGGCGGCATGCTGTTCGAGACGCTGCCGGTGACCAATGACGAAGTCTACCGGGCGTACCGAATCGCCAGCGACCTGTACGACTACGACACGTCGAGCACCGGCAGCACCCACCTCTACGTCTATCTCCCCAAGCTCGACATGGTGATCTCGCCGCGCGGCTACGCCACCACCGCCAACTACCAGATGGCGCAGCGGCCGATGCTGGAATCCGGTTACGACGCATGGTTGGGGTCGTTCTCGGATGTCACCCGGCCGCGTTTCCGCGCCTCGCAAAGCATGAGCCTCGCCGAGGACGTGTACGAAACCGTCGAGATGGTCACGCCACTGCCGGCGTTGCAGCGCACCGGCTCGCCGCACGGCTGGCTGGTGATCCACATTGCGCGCGACCTGTTCCAGCGCATCTTTGCTGACACCGCCTGGACGCCCGACTCCCTGCAACTCGTGTTCCACCCCGAGTTCGGCGTCATCGCCGCGTCGGACAGCGCAATCGACCTCGCGGAGGTGGAGGCGGCCGGTGCGCGCGTGCTCGACACCGGTGTACTCGGCCGGGTCACGCTCGGCGGAGCAACCTACACCGCCAACGCGTTGCGTTCCGACGTCGTCGACTGGTACTACCTCTCGCTGGTGCCCGGCGGCCTCTATACGCAGCGGTTCGCTGGCCTCTACCGCTACACGATCCTGGCGCTGATCGGGTGCGCGATCATCGCCGGGCTGCTCATCTACTGGCTGGCCTCGGTCCGCTACCGGCCAATCCAGGATCTCATAGCGCTGGTGAAGCCGGATGCCAACGGCACCCTGACGCTGCAATCGGACGAGTTCGCGCTCATTACGGGGTCGGTGCAGAGCACATTGCAGGAGGACCGCCGGCTGCGGCGCGAACTCACCCGGTCGCGACCGCTGCTGCTGCAGAGCTACCTCCGGCGGCTGCTCCGTGACGCCGCGCAACCGGCCGCTTCGGTTGCAGCGCGATTGCGGCGCTTCGGTTTCGCGTTCGCCTACGAGCACCTGTACTTGGCGCTGGTAGAGATCGACCAACCTGCCGGGGTGTCTCGGGCGTCGCTGGAGGCGTTCCTGGACGGCCAACGCCAACCCACGGACATGCAGGTCGTTACGGTGCCCGACCTGGCCGGCCGAACGGGGCTGGTGTTGAGCACCCGCGAGCGGAGTCTCGAACGGGTCACGGCGGCTGTCGCCGACATGAAGACGCAGTTGGAAGCGCGCTTCGGCGTGACGGCAGCCATCGGGGTGAGCGAAGCGCACTCGCTGTCCGATGTTGCGCCACTGCTGGGCGAGGCGCGCGCCGCGCTCGCGTACCGGCTGGTCAAGGGCAGCTCCGATCCCATCCGCTTCCCGGACGTCGTCACCACCGCCCCCGCCTACCACTATCCCCTGGAAGACGAGATACGGCTGGTCAACTCGATCAAGGCCGGCAACGAGGACGACGCCGGTGCGATCCTGCTTTCGATCCACGCCGCCAACTTCGCCGAGCCGAGGCTGTCGATCGAAATGGCGCGCTGCCTGATGTTCGACCTGATATCGACCATGATCAAGACGATCGAATCCCTGCATGCCGGCGACGAGGACTCGCAGTTCTGGGCGCGCATCGAGCCGGTCTCCCGGCTCACCGCTTGCCGCTCGCTGGAGCGGCTGCAGCGGGAGATGCAGGCAATCCTGACCGAGGTGTGCCGCCACGTGCGCGCACGGCGCACCTCGCACACCGAACACCTGTGGCGGGCGATCGTGGACTACATCGAACAGCACCTGTACGAGCGCAACCTCGGCCCGGACGCAGTGGCCGACCACGTACGGCGCAACAGCGCATACATCGCGCGCTTCTTTCGCGATCAGGTCGGTATCGGCATCAGCGGCTACATCAAGAACCTGCGCCTGGCCGAGGCGAAGCGGCTCATGGCGACAACGGACCTCACCGTGCGGGAGATAGCCCGCCGCACCGGTTTCGCCGACAGCAACGCCCTGATTCGCGGCTTCAAGGCGCAGGAGGGGATTACCCCGGGCGAGTACAAGGCGTCGCTGCTCGACGTCACCTCGTAGCCTTCAATCCTGTTCATCCATGCGCAATCGGCGACGGACGTGCGGGATTCGATATGCGGATGTCGCCATTCGAAGACGGAGGTGCCCAGGTTGCGATTTACGAGCCGCCGCAGGAGCCGGACGATGGACCATTCCACACTTTCAGGAGGCACACATCATGAAGAGAGTGTTTTTCGTGGCAGTGGCGCTCGGCGCCGCCGGCCTGGTGTTCGCGTCCCCGTCGGAAGAAGCCACCGCCGAGGGATCAAGGGAACTCACCATCTGGGAGGGGCTGTGGCATAACGCTTCGGTCTCGGTGGCGAACCTCGCGGAAACGCCGCTCTACCAGGAGGTGATGCACCGCACCGGCATCGACGTCACCTTCATCCACCCGGCCCAGGGCCAGGAACGGGAAGCGTTCAACCTGATGATCGCGTCCAACGACCTGCCGGACATGATCTACACCAGGTGGCCCACCGAGTATCCCGGCGGTCCGGAGAAGGCGATCTCGGACGGCGTCATCATCCGCCTGAACGACCTGATCGCCAACCACGCTCCCCACCTGAGCGCGCTGTACGCCAGGCACCCCGATTGGCTGAAGGCCGCCAAGACCGACAGCGGTACCCACTACATGTTTCCGTTCATTCGCGGCGACGACTACCTGATGGTGTTCTTCGGACCGCAACTGCGCGCGGACTGGCTCGACCAGCTCGGCCTGGAGGTGCCCGAGACGCTCGCCGAGTGGGACAACGTGCTCTCCTCCATGAAATCGGAGGGTCTGGTCGAGTACCCGCTCACGTTCACCAACTTCCGCCGCGGGCGCGGCATCAACGGTCCCGGCAACGCCTTCATCCAGCCGTTCGGCACCACCTGGAGCTTCCACCAGGACGGCCGGGGCACCGTGCGCTTCGGCCCGTACGAGGACTCGTTCGGAGACTTCCTGGCGTTCTTCAAGGACTGGTTCGACCGCGGCCTGGTGGACCCCGAGTTCTTCAGCAACGAGCGCAACACCTTCAACGCCAAGATCCTCAACGGCGACACCGGCGCCTGGACCTCCTACACCGGCTCCGGCATCGGCGCCTACCTGGACGCCAACGGCGGCGAGGGCACGTTCGACATCGTGGCCGCCCCCTACCCGGTGATCAACAAGGGCGACACCCCGTTCTTCGGGCAGCGTGACAATCCGGTGCGCGGCAGCGGCATGGCGGTGACCACCCAGGCGCGCGACGTCGAGCTGGCGGCGGAGTTCGCCGACTTCGCGTACGGTGAAGAGGGCCACATCCTGTTCAACTTCGGCCTGGAGGGCGAGAGCTTCGCCTGGTCGACCGACTACCCGGGGTTCGAGGGCGAAAACTGGCCGGTGTACACCGACGTCATGAACAGCGATCCCGAGGGCAGAACGCTGTCGCAGATGGGCGGGTTGTACACCCGCTCCTTCTACAGCGGCCCGATCGTGCAGGACCGGCGCTACATGTACCAGTACGCGCGGCGCCCACAACAGCGTGACGCGGTGGTCATCTGGGGCCAGACCGATGCCGCCAGGCACATGCTGCCGGCGGTAACCGCGACTCCGGAGGAAGCCGAGGAGCTGGCCGAGATGATGAGCGACATCGAGACCTACGTGGAGGAGATGTTCGTGAAGTTCATCACCGGCCAGGAGCCGCTGGACAACTTCGGCGCATTCCAGGACCGGCTGGAGCGGATGGGCATCGAGCGCGCCATCGAGATCAAGCAGGCGGGCCTGGAGAGGTACAACGCCCGCTGACGCCCGCGTCAATTGGGCGCACCGGCTTCAGTTGAGATACTACGCAAGCGGCCCGGTGAGATGCCGGGCCGCTTCTGGTTGCGGTTGGGAGATGACGCGATGGCACAACGCGAGAGTACGGTAGCGCCCGAGCCACTGGCGCGCCCGCGGTTCCTCGGCGCCGGCTATGGCCGCATGCTGAAGAAGGACTTCCTGCGCAACCGCAGCATCTACCTGATGGCGGTGCCGGTGGTGGCGTTCTTCCTGATCTTCTACTACGCGCCGATGTTCGGGCTGGTGATCTCGTTCAAACGGTTCACGCCCGCGCTCGGCATCTTCGGGAGCCCTTGGGTAGGGTTCAAGTACTTCGAGGATTTCTTCCAGTCCTACTTCGCATTCCGGATCATTCGCAACACCATCCTGCTCAGCGTGCTGAGCCTTCTCTGGGGCTTTCCGGCGCCGATCATTCTGGCCCTGCTGATCAACGAGGTCCGTTCGACCCCGTTCAGGCGCTCGGTGCAGAGCCTCACCTACCTCCCGCACTTCATCTCGCTGGTGGTGGTGTGCGGCCTGCTGCTGGAGTTCTCGCAGAGCGGTGGCCTGTTCAACGACCTGCGCGGCTGGTTCGGCGCCGAACCGATCTCCTTCTTTCAGGATCCGCGCTACTTCCGCAGCTTCTACATCGGCAGCGACATCTGGCAGGAGGTGGGCTGGGGCAGCATCATCTACCTGGCGGCGCTGTCGGCGATCGATCCGCAGCTCTACGAGGCCGCCACCATCGACGGCGCCGGCCGCTTCCGCCAGTTGCGGCACATCACCGTGCCCTCCATCGCCCCGACCATCGTCGTGTTGCTGATCCTGCGGCTGGGCAACCTCATGACCGTCGGGCACGAGAAGATCATCCTGCTGTACAACTCGTCGATCTACGAGACCGCCGACGTAATCTCCACGTTCGTGTACCGCAAGGGGTTGCTGGACTTCAGTTGGAGCTACGGCACCGCCGTGGGCCTGTTCAACTCGCTCATCAACCTGGCGCTGGTGGTACTGGCCAACTGGATCAGCCGCCGCGTCAACGAGACGAGTCTCTGGTAGGTCGCTGCGATGGCTTTGCACAAGCGTTCCACCGGCAGCGTGGTGTTCGACACCTGCAACGCCCTGTTCCTGGCGATGCTGTGCGTCACCATGCTGTATCCACTCTACTACGTGTTCGTGGCTTCGGTCAGCGAGGGCAACCTGCTGATGGCGCACACCGGCCCGCTGGCCGCGCCGCTCGGGTTCAGCGGTGCCGCGTACCGCTTGGTGTTCAACAATCCGCTGGTGGTGCGCGGCTTCCTGAACTCGATCCACCTGGTGGTGGTGGGCACCACGGTCAACATCCTGCTGACCAGCTTCGCCGCCTACGTGCTGTCGCGCCGCAACGTGTACTGGAAGCCGGTGCTCATGATCATGGCGGTGGTCACGCTGCTGTTCGAGCGCGGCCTGGTGCCGTTCTACCTGACGGTGCGCGGGCTCGGGCTGCTCAACAGCCACTGGTCGGTGATCCTGGCGTTCGCCATCAGCGCGTACAACATGATCATCATGCGCACCTACTTCACCACCATCCCCGACAGCCTGGAGGAGTCAGCCAAGATCGACGGCGCCAACGACTTCACCGTGCTGTTCCGGATCATCCTGCCGGTGGCCGCGCCGGTGGTCGCGACCATGGTGCTGTTCTACGGCGTCAGCCGCTGGAACGGCTACTTCTACGTGATGATCTTCCTGCGCGACCGCATCAAGTTCCCGATCGCGCTCATTCTGCGCGAGATCCTTATCGCCAACTCCGCCGACACCATGATGGCCGGCGGCGACGCCGGTTCGATGGGCGACCACGAGAACATCGCCGACACCATCAAGTTCGCCACCACGGTGGTGGCCACGGTGCCGATCCTGCTGCTCTACCCCTTCCTGCAGAAGTACTTCGTCAAGGGCGCCATGATCGGCTCCGTCAAGGGCTGACCACGGCGCCGGCCCGGCCCTGCCCCCGCCCGGAACGCGCCCGGTGCCTGTAGCGACGAGCGACGTTGTCGCTACCGGATCCTGTGGCACGCCGGCGATGCGGCGCAGGCGGGTGGGCGAGCGCTACTTGGACCGGGCGGCACCGCCCGTGATCGCGGTCGCCGATTGAATTAGCCACGCAGCGCCGAACCGGAGGGAGCCCTCGCACTTCCGCTGAAACCGGCCGATTACCGCGCCCAGCGCGACTTCATGGCGATGCGGAAGACGCGGATCGGGACGCTGGCGTCCGTCACCACGCTGCGTCTGCGCTGCGTCTGCGCTGCGTCTTCGAACCGGCTACGACGGTAACGCCTGGGACTCGTGCACCTCGATCTCGCAGCCTTCCTCCCATTCCAGGTGAGGATGGCCCTGCAGCAGCGCATGCGCGGCGTCCGCGTTCTCCGCCTGCAGAATCGAGTACCCGACGACCTCCTTGTCGCTCGGCAAGGTGCCCGCCGGGGTGATCTTGCGGCCGACGCCCAGCGGGGCGCCGAGGTCCACCAGCCCCTCTCCGCAGCGCTCGGCCCACTTGATCCAGGGCTCCATGCCCGCCTTCATCTGTTCCGGCGTCGCGTCCTTCATCTTGTCGAACGCCGCCGGCGGCGCGTGGTAGATTACGAGATACTTCTGCATCCTGTGCTCCTCAATCGCGAATTGCGGCCGGAGAAGCCGGCTTGGCCGCAATGTGCGCTTGGTTGACCGTTCGGTCAAGTAACGCCGCGCACGCGTCCGCGTGCCGTGGATAATCGAGCCACGATTCAAGCTACACTACGGGTGGAGCAAAGGAGAGAGCATGGCGAAATCGGTCCGGTTCGCGATCGTAGGACTCGGAATGGGCAAGGGGCGCTCGGAGGTGTGCCGGCAGACTCCGGGCGCGGAGCTGGCGGCGGTGTGCGACCTGTCGGAGGAGCGCGGGCGTGAGGCAGAGCGCGCCTGGGGCGTGCCCTGGGTGGCCAGCTACGACGAGCTGCTCGCCCGCGACGACGTGGACGCGGTCGGCCTGTGGACGCCGAGCGGCTCGCATGCCGGCATGGCGGTACAGGCGCTGCGCGCCGGCAAGCACGTGTGCATGACCAAGCCGATGGACATCACCACCGCGGCCTGCGATGCGGCGATCCACGAGGCGCAGTCGCGCGGCCTCCTGCTGGCGGTCGACTTCGAGCAGCGCTTCCGGCCGCACAACCAGCGCGTCAAGGCCGCGCTCGACGCCGGCGCCATCGGCGACCTGCTGCTGGCCGATCTGCGCATGAAGTGGTACCGGGCGCAGTCCTACTACGACTCCGGGTATCCGGCGAGTTGGCGCAGCCGGCTCGACACCGAGGGCGGCTCGCTGGCCAACCAGGCGGTGCACTTCCTGGACCTGCTGCTGTGGTGGGCGGGCGATCCGCAGCGCGTCGTGGGGCGGCGCGGTACCTACGGCCACGACATCCAGACCGAGGACGGCGCCGCCGCGGTGATCCAGTTCAAGAGCGGCGCCGTCGGCTCGGTGCTCACCACCACGTGCAGCTTCCCGCACATCGGCTCCGAGCTGACCTTCAGCGGGCGCTGGGGCACGCTCACATGGAACGACAGCGACGGCGTGGTCGACTTCCGTCACCTGCCGGAGGAACAGCGCAGCGGCGCCGACGCGTTCCGCGGGGAGGCGGGGGCAATGGCGGAGCCGGGCGATCTGAACGCCTACCCGGCACCGCCTGCCGTTCCGGACAACATCTTCGCCGACGTGGTGAGCGCGCTGCACCACGGCACCGGCCTGCAGTGCGACGGGCGCGAGGGGCGCCGCGCCGTGGCGCTGTTCGAAGCGGTGTACGCGTCATCCGACCGCGACGCCTGGGTGGAGGTATCCTGAGCCATGGCCGAAACGACTACTGCAATCCCGGAACGCAGCCTGATTCCCGCCGCCGACCGGTGGGACCTCGGCAAGCTGTTCCCGGCCGAGGACGCCTGGGACCAGGGCCTGAAGGAGTACCAGGAGATGGTGCCGCGCATCGCCGCCTTCAAGGGCACGCTCGGCGAGTCCGCGGCCAACCTGCGCGCCTGCTTGGAGTTCCTGAACGAGCTGGAGATGCTCGACGAACGGGTCGGCTACTACGCCATGCTGCGCACCAGTGAGGACGCCGGCGACAGCGACAACCAGGGCCGCTTCGCGCGCTACCTGAACGTGGCCAGCCGCGCCGAGGCGGAGAAGAGCTACGTCACCCCGGAAATCCAGGCGATCCCCGACGCCGTGATGGAGCAGTTCCTGGCCGACGTATCGCTCGCCGAGTTCGCCATTTCGCTGCGCAAGCTGCTGCGCTTCAAGCCGCACGTCCTGGCGGCGGAGCAGGAACGGCTGCTGGCGATGCAGATCGAGGCCAACCAGACGGCGCGCAAGGCGTTCGCGGCGCTCACCGACGTCGACCTGGACTTCGGCACCGTGGATACGCCCGACGGACCGGTGGCGCTCAGCCAGTCGTCCTGGTCGCAGTTCATGATCAACCCGGACCGCGACGTGCGGCGGCGCGCCTACCGGCAGTTCTACGGCCACTTCGAGCAGCACAAGAACACCCTGGCTGCCCTGTACGGCGGCAGCGTGCAGTTGGACATCTACCGCGCCAAGGTGCGGGGCTACCCGTCGGCGCGGGAGGCGGCGCTGTTTCCGGACCGCGTGGACACCGCGGTGTACGACAACCTGGTCGCCGCCGTGCACGACAACCTGGCCCAGTTGCACGCCTACTACGGCCTGCGACGCCGCATCCTCGGCGTGGACGAGCTGCGCCACTACGACGTGTACGTGCCGCTGACCGCGGACGTGCGCGTGCACCACACCTACGACCAGGCGGTGGACGTGGTCATCGACGCCCTCGCCCCGCTCGGCGACCACTACCGCGGCACCCTGCGCGCCGGCCTCCTGGGCGGCTGGGTGGACCGCTACGAGAACAAGGGCAAGCGCTCCGGCGCGTTCTCCTCCGGCTCGTTCGTCGGCGATCCCTACATCCTCATGAACTACAAGGAAGACGTGCTGCGCGACGTGTTCACCCTCGCCCACGAGGCCGGACACTCCATGCACTCCTGGAACAGCGTACGCCACAACCCGATCCAGCACTACAGCTACAGCATCTTCGAGGCGGAGGTGGCATCCACCTTCAACGAGCAGCTCCTGTTCCACTACCTGATGGAACGCGCCGAAACGCGCGAAATGAAGGCCTACCTGGTCGGCAAGCAGGTGGACGACATCATCGCCACCATCTACCGGCAGACCATGTTCGCCGAGTTCGAGCACCTTACCCACCGCATGGCCGAGCAGGGCGAACCGCTCACCGTGGACTCGCTGCGCACCACCTACCGGCAACTCCTGGAGCGCTACTTCGGCGACCAGATGGTGCTGGAGGAGCTGAGCGACCTGGAGGGATTGCGCATCCCCCACTTCTACAACGCGTTCTACGTCTACAAGTACGCCACCGGGCTGGCGGCCGCGGTCACCCTGGCCGAGCGCGTGCTGGCCGGCGGCGCCGCGGAGCGCGAACAGTACATGGGGTTTCTGCGCTCCGGCGGCTCGCGCTACCCCCTGGAGTCGCTGCAACTCGCCGGCGTCGACATGAGCAGTCCGGCGCCGGTCGAGCAGGCGCTACGCGTGTTCGGCTCCCTGGTGGAGCAACTCGAACAGCTCGGGTAGGCGTCCGAGGGTCGGCGGACGGCGCGCGCACCGTGCCGCCGCCGAGGCCGTTCGGCGCGCGTGGCCACCGCCGGCGCGCGCAACGCTCGGCCGGTTTACGCCCCTCGGCCCGCGCCGCCGCCGCCGGGGGCGTCACGGATGCCCGGACCGCCGTACCGGCGCCGGATCCGGAACGCTCCGCCGTGCCGCCGGTTACCCGGCACTCGGGCAGCACACGCCCCAGGCCGTCCGGCGGCGCCCGGCGGCGCGGGAACGCGCCCGCCCCGGTCAGAAGCTCCCGCGCAGCCCGGCATCGGCAAGCATCCCGCGCACGTCGAGCGCTTCCGCCAGGCAGTCGGCCAGCGCATCGAGCGCGGCCTCCACCGCGTCTTCGTACGCCGTCGTGGCCGCGCTGCCCGCGCGGATATCGTCGAGCCACCGCGCGCGGAACGCGTCGCCCGCGAACAGGCCGTGCACGTAACAGCCGGCGACCCGCCCGTCGCGGCTGGCGGCCCCGTCGGGGCCATGCTCCAGACGTAGCACCGGGCGCTCGGTGTCCGGCCCCGTGGTCGCTCCGAGGTGAATCTCGTACCCGCTCACCCGCGACCCGTTGCGCATGCAGATCCCGGTCACCGGGCGCACTGCCTTGTCGTTCGTCATGACCGTCTCGACATCGAGCAGTCCCAGGCCGGGCGCCTCGCCGGGAGCCCCGTCGGCGCCGGCCGGGTCGCGAATCATCCGGCCAAGCATCTGGTAGCCGCCGCACACCCCGAACACGCGCCCGCCGGTGCGGGCATGAGCGATCAGGTCATGGTGCCACCCCTGAGCGCGCAGGAAGGCGAGGTCGCCGAGGGTCGACTTGGTGCCCGGCACAATCACCACGTCGGCGTCGCGCGGCAACGGCGAGCCGGGCGGGATGAACGCGAAATCCACCGCCGGCTCCATGCGTAGCGGATCGAAGTCGTCGAAGTTGGCGATCCGGGACAGCAGCGGCACCACCACGCGCACCCGCTCGCCGGTGCGGCGGGACGGCGCTTCGGTGCGTTGCAGCACCACGGCATCCTCCCCGGGCAGGCGCAGCGCCGCCTGCGACCACGGGATTACGCCGCGACACGGCCAGCCGGTGCGCCGCTCGATGTCGCGCACGCCCGCTTCGAACAGAGCCGGGTCGCCGCGGAACTTGTTGACGGCGAAACTGGCGACCATCCGCCGGTCCGCCGGTTCCAGCACCGCGCGCGTGCCAACCAGGGCGGCGATCACCCCGCCGCGGTCGATGTCGCCGAGCAGGCACACCGGCACGCCGGCACGGCGGGCGAACCCCATGTTGGCCACGTCGCGGGCGCGCAGGTTGGTCTCAGCGGGACTGCCCGCTCCTTCCACCAGGACCAGGTCGAACGCCGCGGCCAGGCGCTCGAAGCTGGCCATGATCGGCGCCAGCAGCGATCCGCGCTCCGCCACGTAGCGCGCGGCGTCCACGGTGGAGACGGCACGGCCCTGGACGACAAGCTGGGAGGCGCGGTCAGTCTGCGGCTTGAGCAGGACCGGGTTCATGTCCACCTCCGGCTGCAGCCCGGCGGCGCGCGCCTGCAGCGCCTGCGCGCGGCCGATCTCGCCGCCGCCCGGACAAGCCGCCGCGTTGTTGGACATGTTCTGCGGCTTGAACGGCGCCACCGCGATCCCCCGGCGGCGCAACAGCCGGCACAACCCGGCGACCACCACCGACTTGCCGACATCGGAGCCCGTTCCCTGGACCATCAGTGCGGCGCGGCTCATCGCCGGCTCCCGATGGCCGCCGCGCGGCGCGTCAACCGGCAGCCGTGCGACCGGACGCGTCCATGTTCGACCCGATCAGCCGATATGCGACGCGGCGAGCGGCAGCGCGGCTCGCGACGATGCGGTCCTCGGGCACCTCCTGCAGCACGCCGAGCGCATCGAGCGTGTCGGCCACGGACCCGGACAGGTGCGCCACCACCACCTCGGTGTGCGCTTGGCCCGCGACCTCGATGAGCTGGTGGATCAGCATGGCGGCACTGTCGTCGATGTAGGTGGCGTCGGCGAAGTCGAAGATCACCACCTCGTGATCCTGTATGTCGTCACTGATCACTCCCACCAGCTTGTGTGAAGAGGCCACGGTGAAGCTGCCGCGCAGCGCCACCAAGCCTACCCGTGCCGAGAATGGATCCGCCCCGACTCGGGCTTCCTCGGACAGGAACGCCATGTCGAGGAGCGGTACCGACACGACGCTGTCGAGTTCCAGGCGCTCCAACTGGCGGGCGTGCGCCATCCCCGCCGCAATCAGCCCGATCGCCACCGCGGTCACCAGGTCGACGAACACCGTGAGCCCGAGGGTCAACAGCATCACGAACAGGTGCTCGCGGCGCATGCGGTGCACCCGGGTGATCATCCGCCAGTCGATGATGTCCCACCCCACCTTCATCAGGATTCCCGCCAGCACGGCATGGGGAATCGGCTCGACGTAGCGCCCCAGGCCCAGCAACAGCGCCAGCACCACCAGCGCGCGCAGCGCCCCCGATACCTGCGTCGTTCCGCCCGCGCGGATGTTGATCACCGTTCCCATCGTGGCGCCGGCGCCCGGCACGCCGCCGATCAGCCCGGCCACCATGTTGCCGATGCCCTGCCCGATCAGCTCGCGGTCGGCGTTGTGGCGGGTGCCGGTCAGCGAGTCCGCCACCAGTGAGGTGAGCAGGCTGTCCACCGAACCGAGCAGCGCGAGAATGAGGGCCGGCTGGATGGCACTCACCAGAAAGGCGACCGAGGGCAGACCGAGATGCAGTTGCGGCAGTCCGGTGGGCACCGGCCCGATCACCGGCACGCCGCGCAGGGCAAGCACGCCGATCAGGGTGCCGGCGATCAGCGCCACCAGCGGCCCCGGCAGGTAGCGCGTCCAGCGGCGCGGCCACAGCACCCCCACGATCAGGGTAGCGGCGGCGATCGCCAGGGCGTGGAAGTTGACGTCGGCGAGCGCGGCGGGCAGCGCACGGATCGCGCCCAGCGGCCCGCCCAGCGCCGTGGGCGCGCCCAGGAACGGCAGGGTCTGGATCAGCATCACGATGATGCCGATGCCGGACATGAACCCGGACACCACCACGTGCGGCGTGTAGGCCACGAAGCGGCCGAACCGCAGCACGCCGAGCAGAACCTGCAGCAGCCCGCCCATCATGACCACGGTCAGCGCCTCGGTAAGGTTGGACGAGTGACTGGTAATGATCACCGCCATCGCCACCGCCATCGGCGCCGTGGGCCCGGAAATCTGCGACCGCGTGCCGCCGAACACGGCGGCAAAAAGACCCACCGCAATGGCGCCGTACAGGCCGGCCGCCGCGCCCAGGCCCGACGCCACGCCGAACGCCAGCGACACCGGCAGCGCCACCACCGCCGAGGTTAGGCCGCCGAACAGATCCCCGCGCAGCGTGTCCAGGTCGTACTTCACCGTCACTCGTCCTCAAAGAGCCTAACCCCACGCCATCCATCCCACAACCGGCCTGCTGAGCATCCGTGAGCATCCGCGCAGCACGTGAGAACAGCCCCCGCCTGGGCATTCCCAACCGGACGGCGCGGCGCCTGTTGTGTGGCTCCCGGCGTGACGGCTGACGCCGCGCCTACCGGGCGGCCGCCACCGTGTCGGGCGATGACCGGTTCGGCAAGGCAGCCGAACCGATCTCTACGACACCACTCCGAACTTGCCGGCGGATGAAACGGCAAGCCGCGGGCCGAGCGCTCGGGAGCGTTACGCCGGCTGGTCAGGGCCGGGGCGACAGGATAGGATCAATTCATGAGGAGCATGTTCGCGCAGCCCGGCGTGGCACGCTGAAGAGAGGGGCGACGTATGAGCACGTCGATTGTGACGCCGGAGGCGCCCGCCGCGATTGAGTACCCGAGTTCAGACGGCAAGCCGATGGCCGAGAACGACGCGCAGCGGCTGAACATGATCTACGCCGGGGACGCGCTGGGACAGTGGTTCGCCAAGCGCGAGGACGTGTACGTGTCGGGCGACCTGCTGATCTACTACGAGGAAGACAATCCGAAGGTGTCGATCGCGCCCGACGTGTTCGTGGTGTACGGGGTGGCGAAGCGGAGGCGGATGACGTACCTGCTGTGGGAAGAGGGTAAGGCGCCGGACTTTGTGCTGGAAGTGGCCCCGCCGAACACGTGGCGCGAAGACGAGGGAGTGAAGCGGCGGGTGTACGAGCGACTGGGAGTGACCGAGTACTATCAGTACGACCCGACCGGTGACCTTCTGGGGACGCAGTTGAAGGGAGCGCGTCTGTCCGGAGGCCGGTACGAGGCGCAGGCAGTAAGGCGTAGCGCGAGCGGCAAACCGACGCTGAGCAGCGAGGTACTGGAGTTGGACCTGTTCGTGAACCGGGAGGGTGACCTCCGGTTCCGCGACCCGGCGACGGGTGAGGAGCTCCTGTCCTACGAGCAGGAGGCTGCCGCTCGCCACGCCGCCGAGACGCGCATCGCGGAGTTGGAGAGACTCCTCCGCAAGCAAAGTCGCTGAGATATACGCTGAATCGGCGCCGAGACGAGGGACGGCGAGAGCCAGCACGTACCTCACCGGATCCGGCTGCAATGCACGGGGCGATGCACCGCCTCATCCGAGGCAGGGCCTGCGGTAAGTGCCCGGGTGGCACGATGGAGGCGGACACCACCTCACGATCCGTTTCACCGGCTTGGCGTTGATGTTCCACGGCTGCGAATTCGCACACGCCGAAGCCGCGCCCGTCCAGATGCCACCTGCGTCGACTGGCGCATCGTGAGTCGAATGAGGCCGGGACCGAGTCCCGGAAGGTGTAGCGTGGCTGGACTACGCCTAGGGCCCAGTACAGCTTCAAAGAGGGCGAGAGGCAACTCACAATGCCAACAGTTGTCATCGCTTCCCGAATATTCTATTATGTATAGTGCCGTAGGCATTATGACGAAGACTATCGCCGAAGCACAAGAGGGGATCCGAACAACGAGACGACGCGAGCAGGCCATCGACTGCTTGTCAGCAGAGCGCAGGAACTGTGCCCTGATGATTGAGACTGTGAAACGCGAACGAACGGTGCGCATGTCCGTGAGCAGAGAGACGTCTCCGGACACCGGCAGACGCGTTCGGGGTCAATGACATTCGTCGAGTTCTTTGCCACTGCGTTCGGTGGCGGTGCCACTCCGTTCTCCTACCAGCAGGCGCTCGCACAGCGCGACTGGCCAGATGCGCTCATTGCACCCACGGGACTGGGGAAGACCGCGGCGGTGGTTCTCGCCTGGCTGTGGAAACGCACCACCACGCCTGAGACCACTCCGCGGCGTCTGGTGTACTGCCTGCCGATGCGCACGCTCGCCGACCAGACGGCTCGCAACGCCACGGCATGGCTGGGTCGGCTTGCTCGTCTCTGCCCAGACCGGGTGGCCCATCTCCCGCGACCGGAGTCCGATGTGCACCTGCTCATGGGCGGGGAAGACGAGCCGCGCTGGTTTGAACACCCGGAGCGTTCGGCAATCCTCATCGGGACTCAGGACATGCTGATCAGTCGCGCGCTGATGCGCGGGTACGCCATGAGCCGGTTCCGTTGGCCGGTCGACTTCGCCCTGCTCCACAACGACGCCCAGTGGGTGTTCGACGAAGTGCAGCTCATGAGCTCGGGCCTGGCGACCTCCACCCAGCTTGAAGGACTCCGGCGACGACTCGGGACCGGGATCGGCGCCGCCAGCTTTTGGATCTCGGCGACGCTTCACCCGAAGTGGTTGCGCACGATTGATGCGCCGGACGATCCGACCGTGTGGCGCGTTCCTGACCACTTCCCCGAAGACAGGGATTCTCCCGCGGTGCGCAGGCTGCTCGACGCGCCGAAACACATCACACCGTCGCGAGTGCGACCGGCAAGCGCCCGCAAGGCCGATCTCAGCGCCTACGTGCGGGAACTGGCCGGAGAGACTCTCGCCTGTCATCAGCCGGGTCGCATGACGCTGGTGATCCTCAATACCGTCGCCCGCGCCCAGCAGGTACACGCCGCCCTCGTCCGGCAGGGTGAGCCGTCCGACCGTCTGGCTCTGGTCCACTCCCGGTTTCGTCTCGCAGACCGGAGGGCGCAGATGAACAAGCTTCCACGACCGCATTCGACCGCCGACCTGATCGTCGTGACTACGCAGGCGATCGAAGCCGGCGTCGACCTGTCCGCCGCCACGCTGGTCACGGAACTCGCCCCGGCTTCTTCGCTGGTGCAACGATTCGGCCGCGTGAACCGCTACGGCGAGTTGAACGATAGCGGCGGCGCGACCATTCGCTGGGTCGACCTCGCCGACATCGATGACACATTGGCCGCACCCTACGAGCTGCGGGAGTTGACCACCGGCCGCGCGCGCATTGCGGAACTGAGCGATGCCCGGCCGGCGCATCTCCCACCGCCCGCGCCCGAAGACTGCTCCCATCGCTGGGTGATCCGCAGCAAGGACCTGATTGACCTGTATGACACCGACCCGGACCTGACGGGTTTCGACGTAGACGTGTCGCCCTACGTACGCGACGGGGAAGACACCGACGTTCAGGTGTTCTGGCGTGATTTCGACCGTTCCGAAGGGCCGGTCGGCCAACCGCCTCCACAGCGTGAGGAGTTGTGCTCCGTGCCGATCGGACAGGCACGCGACTGGCTCAAGAAGGTACGGGAGAAGCACCGTCTGCGTCCGTATCATGCCGATCCACAGGCGCGGCGGCGCGGCGCCACGCCTCGCCAAGCCGCATGGGTACCGCTCGATTCGCCGCCGTGGCCCGGTCTGGTGCTGCTGCTCCACGTCAGCGCCGGCGGCTACTCGTCGGCGACCGGATTCAGCCCCGCCGAAGCGGCCCCGGTCGTTCCGGTCGGCGGTGCGGAAGGCGATGTTCGGGCAGCCGAGTCGCTCGACTCGGATCCCGGCAGCGAGCAGCCGGCAGTACCCCTGACCGCTCATCTCGGGCACGTGGTGGCCGAGGGAGAACGCCTGTGTGACGCTCTGGGGATCGCCGGCGACAAGGCGGAAGTCGCATGCGCGGCGTGCTGGCATGACGTTGGCAAGTCGCACCCGTCGTTTCAGGAGCGCATCGGCGTGAGCGCATCGGACCCGCTGCTGGCCAAGGCGCCGCACTACGACGTGACCAGAGGCCGCCCCTATTTCCGGCATGAACTGGCTTCGGCGCTGGCGTATCTCTCACACGCCGGTTGGGCGCGCGCCGCCGATCTGGTCGCGTATCTCATTGCCGCCCACCATGGCAAGGTGCGCATGAACCTGCGTGCCTTGCCGGCGGAATCGCCGGCTACGAGTGCCGATGGCACTCTCGATGCACGCCGGTTCGCCCGCGGCGTTTGGGAGGGGGATAAACTTCCCGAGGTCGACCTGCCGACGGGCGAGAGGTGGCGCGGCGGGCCGCTGACCCTCTCCATCATGGAACTGGGAGACGATGCTCAAACGGGGGCGAGCTGGACCGAGCGGGCGCGGAATCTCCTGGACCGGTATGGCCCGTTTCGGCTCGCATTTCTGGAAGCCATGCTGCGTGTCGCCGACTGGCGGGCGTCGGCCACGGAAGAGGCCAACGGCTATGACGACTGACGCAATCCGTCTATACGGCTGTACCGCGACGCCGCTGGCGAGCTACCTGAAGGCGCTCGGTCTGCTGCGTCTGGTGTCCAGTGCGCCCAACCATGCGCAAGGGGTTGCCGCCGACGCTCACGCGCGCGGCTGGTGGGAAGACGGACAATTCCACCTCGCTACCTGTCTCGGATCGGAGGGACTGATCCGGTTTCTGCTCTACGAATACGCTCCGAGCGCGATCATTGCACCGTGGAACGGCGGTAGTGGGTTCTACCCGAAGGACAACAAGGAGGGTATCGGACCGCTCACGGGGACCGTGGCTACCCGGTTCCGGACCGTCGCTTCCGCGATCGACGTAGCGGGCGATGAGATCCGGCGCCGGCGATGGCACACCCGTCCCGAGGCCGGTGCCAAGGCGGATCTGATCGCGACGCTGCGCGGTCGTCTGGCCGAGTCCGCCCTGCAATGGCTGGACGCGACCGTGGCTCTGTCGGGGGGAAGACTCAGCTTCCCCCAGTTGCTCGGGACGGGCGGCAACGATGGACGCCTGGACTTCACCAACAACTTCATGCGGCGATTGGTCGCCGCTCGCGATGGTCTGTTCGATGCCGCTACCGGCGCGCCCGCGCCGCAGAGCGAGCGCATGCTACGAGCGTCACTCGAAGCAGGGGCTGCGCAGGGGCTGCGTTCATACTCGGCAGGCCAGTTCTCGCCGGGTGCCACAGGCGGAGCGAACGCGACCGTCGGGTACGACGGATCCGCACGCGCCAATCCGTGGGACTTGGTGCTGGCACTGGAAGGCGCCGTTCTGTTCGCCGGGGCCGCAACCCGTCGGCACCAGGGCGCGCCGGAGACGGGCGCCAGCTTTCCGTTTACGGTGCGGCCGACCGCCGCCGGCTGGGGCGGCGTCGCCGAAGCCGACCGCACCAGCGTGCGTGCCGAGTTCTGGGCGCCCTTGTGGGCCCGTCCTGCCGGCTGTGACGAGTTGGCCGGATTACTGAAGGAAGGCCGAGCCATCCTGCACGGCAAGACCGCCCGCGACGGCCTCGACTTCGCCCGCGCGGCCGCCAGTCTCGGAACCAGCCGTGGCATCAGCGCGTTTCAACGCTACGGATTCGCAATGCGCCAGGGCAACATGTACCTTGCGGCGCCGCTAGGAATGCGCCGCGTGACCGCCCACGTTCCCGAGATCGCGGAGCTGGTCAACGACTTCGACGCAGGTGGCTGGCTTCAACAAGTGCGCAGGCTCGCCCAGGACCGCAATGCGCCGGCCCGCGCGCAGCAGGCAATGAAACGGTTTCAAGACGCGCTGTTCGCGCTGACCGACGCGCGGGTCCCCTCGGCGACGGTTCAGAATGCACTCGAGACACTCGGCGATCTCGTCGGGTGGCTTGTCACCAGCCTGGACGCGAGGGCATCTACAAGACCACCTCCCTTGTTGCGGAGGGCATGGGTGCGACACGCCGACGACGGCACCGCGGAGTATCGAGCAGCCGCAGGGTTGGCAAGCTTGGGATGGGCCGCTTCGTCGCTCAACAAGCCGTCGCGGGCGAAGACGACCGATCGCCGCGCCGGGGCGATGGACGAGACTCGCACGCCCCTCGGTGCGGAGGCGACGGCAGGCGCGCCGCAGCCATCGATGCCGATGGCCGCACACCTCGCACCGGTCGCTCCGGCCACGGTCACGAGGCAGTTTCGCGAGTGGGATCGCGGAGACAACGGCGCGCTGGCGACTTGGGGTGCAGGCGGGCTGAAAGAGAATCTGATCGAGGTGTTGGAGCAACGAACACGTTTTTCGTCCGTGAACCAGCCGTTCACGGCGGCGGCGCCGACGCAAGCAGAGGTCGTCAGCGGATTTCTCTCCGGGAGTTTCGACGACCGTCGCTGTGCCCGCCTGCTCGCGGGACTCGTGTGGACGCAGCCCACAGCCCTGCAGCGAATTCCGTCCGATGCAGACCAACCAAGTCCGCCGTTCGCTTACGCCGCCCTGAAACTGCTGTTCACGCCCGTCCACGTGGTCGACGGCCTTGCGGAGCGCCGAGGCGACGAACGCAATCGCCGTCTCCCTGTGCCTCCCGGCCTGGTTGCGAACCTCCGGCGCGGCGAGGTGGACGGAGCCGTGCGCTTGGCGCTTGCCCGCGCCCGAGCTTCGGGTCTGGCCTCGCCGTTCGCCCACGGCCGTGGCGCACCCACGACGGGCTTCGGCGTGGGCACGGACGGCGGCCGGCTGACTGCGGCGATGTTGATACCGATTCACGATCACCAACTGCGCACTCTTCTGGAAAAAGCGTATCCGACAGAAAAGGAGAACGAATATGCCGCTTGATCTTTCGCCGCTGGCCGGCGCACCGCGTCTATTGCTGGAGGCAGAACTGCGTCCGGTGCAGGGGTCTCGATTCCAGCCCACGGGCTTCCCCAATCTCGGACCGGCGGTCTATGCCACGCCGGATGGCGGCGGACAGACCGTCCTCGTGGAGAGTGCGCAAAGCATGGCGAATCGCCTCGAGGCCGTGTGCTGGGACGAAGCCGCGGACGACTGGGTTCCCCCGCTACGCGGCCTGCCGCTGGTCAAGGTGGTCGACGAGCAGAGCCAGCCAAAGACCAACTCGGTCCTGGAAGCACACCGCCTGAACTCGCCCTACATCCTGGAGGGAAAGGACAAGTCGGTCTTCGACGTCCTCAAGAGCCGGCTCGCCGAGATGGAGACCGGTAGAGTCGACCTGCGAGAGTTGGCGCGGGTGCTCGTGGAGTTCGACGTCAATGCATTGCTGCATGGGGTGTTCCTCGCCAAGAAGGATCTCGCCGGCGGCCGGCTGCGCCTGCCACGGGTGCTGTCGGCGTTCATCGAGGCTTCCGGAGCTCGCACCGTCACCAGCGGGGGAGTCAAGAATGACGCCGTCAATCCGAGCGGCGACACCGCGAAAGGTTTCGGCAACGTCCCGTTTTCGAGGGACGAGTACGTGGCGGAGAGGATCGTGGCGTACTTCAATCTCGACCTGCGGCAGATTCGGTCGTTCGCACTGGGGGACGAAGTGGAGCGTCTGTTGATCTCCCTGGCACTGTTCAAAGTGCAATCGTTCCTCGCCGTGGGCTTGCGGCTGCGTACCGCGTGCGATCTCGACGTGGTTTCGGTCCGCGTCACACGTCCGGCGACGTTCACCCTTCCGGCTCTGGACGACCTCCGCTCCGACATGCCGGGACTGATCTCCGCGGTTGCAGAGCGCGAGATGTTCCATGAGCCCCGCGCGGTGACCGTCACGTTCTCGTAGGCGCCGACTGTGATGCTGGCGCTGTCGTTCAGCTTTCCGGCAAGGCGCTACCACGCCACCCCCTGGGGCCGTCACGTCAACGAGGCGGACGTCGCTTGGCCGCCCGAGCCTTGGCGGATTCTCCGGGCGCTGATCGCCACCTACTGGCGCAAGGGAACGTGCGTCGACTGGTCGAAGGAGGATGCCGCGAGCCTGATTGATTCGCTGGCCGCCGAGCCACCGATCTATCATCTGCCTGACGGTGCGGTGCACGCGCATACTCGGCACTACATGCCGGCGCCAATCAAAACGACGCTCGTATTCGATGCGTTCGCTCACCTGCCTGACGGAGCAGCGATAGTCGCGGCGTGGCCGGACCTCATGCTCGAGCCGCAGCAGTTCGCGCTGGCCGCCGACCTTGCCGACGGTATCGGCTATCTGGGCCGCGCGGAGAGCTGGGTCGAATGCACCGCGCTCACGGCGTGGGACGTTGCCCAGGCGAATTGCCTGCCTGCGGACGATTCCGGGAGTGGACTAGGGGAGTTGGTGGGCGTGCTGGCCCCGCTCACGGCGCCTGCTTACGCCGCGCAGCGTGCGCGCCTCCTGGGGCAGGCAGACGCCGACGAACGCGCCGCCGCCAAGGCCGCCGGTAAGCGTCCACCTACCGAAAGGGTGCTGCGCAGCAAGCTGGAGAGGGCCTTCGGAGTCACTCTGCCGGCGCGCTTGATGGATGCCGTCGCCGTCGATACCGCCGACTTCCAGAAGCATGGCTGGAACCGGCCACCGGCTGCCCGAGAGATCAACTACCGGCGCGCGCCTCTCTCACCCCACCCCCGCCGCCCCCCGGGGGGGGGGGCGCCCCCGCCCCCGCGCGCGGGCCCCCCCCCGGCCCGCGCCCCGCCCGCCCGCCGCCCCCCGCCCCCCCCCCAAGCCCCCCAACGCAAA